>NZ_JBHXFA010000099.1:0-5422 GCF_042724175.1 Streptomyces sp. NPDC127084 | reverse complement strand
GATCACGCCCTGGGGCCGGGTGTGCGGTGTACCCGTCCGCCCCCCCCGGTCGGCACGTTCACGGCACTACGACGGCACGAACCTCAGCGCCCACTCCGCACGATCACGAACAGCCGGGTCGCCGCCCTTCGCCAGCGGCCCCAGCAGGGCGCGGGCCGCCGCCGGGTCCGCGTGGACCAGGTCCACGATCTCCGCCGCCAAACCGTCCTGGTCGTCGCCGAGATCCACGGCGGAGGCGCGCAGCAGCACCGGCAGGGAGGCTACGCCCCCGATGGCCGCGATCACGCCGCCGAGCAGTTCGCGGGCGTAGGAGTTCCGTTCGCCGACGCAGCGGTCGAGCCGCGCCTCCAGACGCGGCAGCAGAGCCGTGTCACCGGACGCCGCGATCTCGTCGGCCAGGTCGATGGTCGCGTCGACGTCGGCGTCCAGGTCGTCCACGAGCGTGAACAGCCGGTCCAGTGCGTCGTCGGTCATGTCGGTCATCAGGACTCGGTCACCTTTCCGTCCGCGACCTCGACGCGGCGGGTCGTGCGGACCGCGTCCAGCATCCGCCGGTCGTGGGTGACCAGCAGCAGTGTGCCGCCGTAAGAGTCCAGCGCGGACTCCAACTGCTCGATGGCGGGCAGGTCCAGGTGGTTGGTGGGCTCGTCGAGTACGAGGAGGTTGACTCCGCGGCCCTGGAGCAGGGCGAGGGCCGCGCGGGTGCGCTCGCCAGGGGACAGGCTCACCGCGGGGCGCAGCACATGGGCGGCTTTGAGGCCGAACTTGGCGAGCAGCGTACGCACATCGGCGGGTTCCGTGTCGGGGACCGCCGCGCAGAAGGCGTCCAGCAGTGACTGCGTACCGTGGAACAGCTTCCGCGCCTGGTCGACCTCGCCGACGACGACCCCGGAGCCCAGCGCCGCGTGCCCGCCGTCCAGCGGCAGCCGACCGAGGAGGGCCGCGAGCAGGGTCGACTTGCCCGCGCCGTTGGCGCCGGTGATGGCGACTCGGTCGGCCCAGTCGATCTGGAGCGAAACCGGCCCGAAGCGGAAGTCGCCCCGCCGCAGCTCGGCCTCGCGCAGGGTGGCGACCACGGCCCCGGAGCGGGGTGCGGTGGCGATCTCCATCCGCAGCTCCCACTCCTTGCGGGGTTCGTCCACCACGTCGAGGCGTTCGATCATCCGCTGGGTCTGGCGGGCCTTCGCCGCCTGCTTCTCGCTGGACTCGCTGCGGAACTTGCGGCCGATCTTGTCGTTGTCGCCCGCCTTGCGGCGGGCGTTCTTGACACCCTTGTCCATCCAGGAGCGCTGCGTCTGGGCGCGGTCCTCCAGCGCGGCTCTCTTGTCGGCGTACTCCTCGTACTCCTCGCGGGCGTGGCGACGCGCCGTGTCCCGTTCCTCCAGATAGGCCTCGTATCCGCCGCCGTAGAGGGTGATCTGCTGCTGGGCGAGGTCGAGTTCGAGGACCTTGGTGACGGTGCGGGCGAGGAATTCGCGGTCGTGGCTGACGACCACCGTGCCGGCGCGCAGGCCCTGGACGAACTTCTCCAGCCGCTCCAGACCGTCCAGGTCCAGGTCGTTGGTGGGCTCGTCGAGGAGGAACACGTCGTAGCGGGACAGCAGCAGTGAGGCGAGCCCCGCGCGGGCCGCCTGGCCTCCGGACAGCGAGGTCATGGGCTGGTCGAGCCCGATGGCCAGCCCGAGCGAGTCAGCGACCTCCTCCGCACGCTCGTCGAGGTCGGCCCCGCCGAGCGCGAGCCAGCGCTCCAGGCTCGCCGCGTAGGCGTCATCCGCGCCGGGGGTGCCGTCGACCAAACCCTGGGTCGCCTCGTCCATCGCGGACTGGGCGGCGGCGACGCCGGTGCGGCGGGCGAGGAAATCCCGTACGGACTCGCCTTCACTCCGCTCCGGCTCCTGAGGGAGGTGGCCGACGGAGGCGCCGGGCGGCGACAGACGCAGGGTGCCCTGCTCGGGCTTGTCGATCCCGGCGAGCAGCTTGAGGAGGGTGGACTTTCCGGCGCCGTTGACACCGACGAGACCGATCACGTCACCGGGTGCGACCACGAGGTCGAGTCCGGAGAACAGTGATCGTTCGCCGTGCCCGGCGGCGAGGTCCTTGGCGACGAGGGTTGCACTCATGAGGATGCCGATTCTATGGGTCTCACCGGACCCCGCCGCGCCGGCGCCCCCACCTGCGACACGGTGTGAGTGCCGCGTCGCACACCGTACCGCCGTGCCGGGCGGCCCGGGTCAGCATTCCGTGCGCGGCTGCCCCTCGGTGAGGTGGTAGGCGGCCCGCCCGTCGAGCAGCAGCGCGACGAGCTCGCGCTGGGACTGCCGCAGGGGCACGTACGCCCCGTCGCGGCTCCCCGGCCCCAGCGGCAGGGACACGACCCCGTGCAGGGCCAGCTCGTCCTGTACGTCCGCGTACTGTGCCGCGGACAACCGGTAGCCGCAGGGCGGATCGGTCAGTGTCTCGTCGGGGGTCGCCGGGTCGTTGTCGGCTCCGCCCAGGTACACCGGGCCCCGGTCGGTGAAGCCCGCGAGGCGGGCACGTCCGGTGGCGGCCTCGATGCGTGCGCGCCGCTCGGCCACGTAGCGGAAGGCTCCGTCGAGTGCGGTGAGCTGGCTGTTCACCCGGCGCCTGTTGTTCAGGGCGGGGTCCTCCTTCTCGGCGTCGGTGAGGGCGTCCACCCGGGTCTCCACGAGAACCCCGACGGCGTGTTTGACGCCCGCGGTGTTGCGAAGGATGCGTTCCTGCCCGTCTCCGGCGACCTGCTTCACCGGCTCGCCGGTGACGGGATCGGTCCAGATCCCGTAGATGCCGCTGCTGTACCCCGCCTCCTGGGCCGCGGGGCGTACGAAGCTCTCGGAGAGGGTGTGCGCCTCGTCATGGACCGCCGGTTCGGTGTTGAGGTTGCGCGGCCACAGGGCGAGCAGGTCCTTGTCGTAGTACCGCGGGGTGGCCCCGTACTCGTGCAGGTCGTAGATGACGTCCGGCTGTTCGTCCCGGATCGCGGCCGCTATGGCTCGCCCTTCGGCGGTCCTGAGGGCGATGTGGTCGCGGTTGACGTCGACGCCGTCCGCGTTGCCCCGGGTATCGGCGGCGCGGCCGTCCGGGTTGGCGGTGGGGATGACGAGCACGGTGGTGCGGTCCAGGAATCGCCGGGTGGAGCCGTCCCGGGCGGTGGCGAGATCGCGGACGGTGGTGAGGCAGGCTTCCCGGCCGGAGGGCTCGTCGCCGTGCTGACTGCAGATCAGAAGCATGGTGTTAGCGGTGGGATGGCCGCTGCCGATGCGCACCAGCCGGAGGGGGCGCCCTTGCTCTGTGGTACCGATCGTGCGCAGCGACACCCGCCCACTGGCCCGGTCGACGGCCGTGAGGAAGGCCGCCTCCTCCGGCTGGCTGGTCCAGCGCGCTCCCTGGGACTCCTCGAAACCGGTACGTGGTTGCCGCGCCTCACCGCCCGGAGCCGCGTGGGCGGTAGGACTCACCATGGGCACGGCGAGCCCGGCGCAGAGGGCCAGAGCGACGGGCAGGAGGCGGTGGTACCGGGCAGGTGTCGGCATGGGCGCACGGTACGCCGGGCAACTCCCGGGCAACAGGGGGCGATTGGGTGGGAGGGGCGGTTCCCGGCCGGGATCGGACGGGCCTCGGAGGCTTGGGCCGGTCGGACGGCCCGTCCCCGGCCAGGGCCAAGCCCGAACAGAACCGGACGGACCGGTACGCGCGCGCCGCCGGAACCGGCCGCGCCGGCGTGAGGATGTCGACCGGATGGCATTCGTGTGACATCAGGGGCCATGGACACGACGGGGCCGCACCACGTGAATAGAGTCCGAAGAGTCCGAAGAGATCACCGGCCCCGACGACTTGGAGCCCTTCGTGCAGCGCAGAATCCTCCTCCCGAGCGCACTCGCGGCCACGCTGGTGCTGGCGATCCCGGCATCGGCGGCCGACTCCGCACCTGGGGCGCCGGGGATAGGAGACCCCTACTACCCGGCCAGCGGCAACGGCGGATACGACGTCTCGCACTACGACCTGCGACTGAGGTACCAGCCGCAGACGGACCTCCTGGAGGGCACGGCCACTCTGCTCGCCACCGCGCGGCAGGACCTGTCCCGGTTCAATCTCGACTTCGGCCTGAAGGCCAGTGAGGTCAGGGTCAACGGGAGGAAGGCCGCCTTCGCCGCCACCGGCGCGCACGAGCTGGAGATCACCCCTCCGGCGCCGCTGGCGAACGGCACGCCGGTGTCAGTGGTGGTGAAGTACGCGGGGAAGCCGTCGGAGCTGAAGATCGACGGTCGCACCGCATGGCTTCGCACTCCTGACGGGGGTGTCGCCGCGGGTCAGCCGGAGGCGGCCGTGTGGTGGTTCCCGTCCAACGACCATCCGCTGGACAAGGCGACGTACGACATCTCGGTGTCCGTACCGGACGGGACGCAGGCCATCAGCAACGGCGTTCTGCTGTCCCGGTCCTCGCGGCTGGGCTGGACCCGCTTCAACTGGCGCTCGAACAAGCCGCAGGCGACATATCTGGCCACACTCGCCGTCGGCAAGTTCGACATCACGACCGACAAGACCGACAAGGGCCTTCCGGTCCTCAACGCCTACAGCGTGGACCTCGGGGACACCGCGGGCGCGGCACGCGCGAGCGTCGAGCGCACGATCGAGGCGGCGGAGTGGCTGGAGGAGGTCTTCGGCCCCTATCCGTTCAACGCCCTCGGCGGCTATGTGCCGAACGTCCCCACCGGATACGCCCTCGAGACGCAGACCCGCCCGTTCTACAGTCCGCGGCAGTTCGCCAACGGCGCGAACGTCTCGGTGGTGGTGCACGAGCTGGCACATCAATGGTACGGGGACAGTGTCTCGGTCAAGGGCTGGAAGGACATCTGGGTCAACGAGGGCTTCGCGCGATACAGCCAGTGGCTGTGGTCGGAGAAGGAGGGCGAGGGCACTGCGCAGGAACTGGCGGACTACGTGTACGCCCAGCATCCGGCGGACGACCCGTTCTGGACGGTGAAGCCGGGCGACCCGGGCCCGGACAAGCAGTTCGACCTCGCCGTGTACGACCGGGGCGCAGCAGCGCTCCAGGCCCTGCGGGTCGAGATCGGCGACGAGGACTTCTTCACCGTCCTCAAGGGCTGGCCCGCGGCCAGGGTGAACGGGAACGCCGAAGTCGGCGACTTCGTGGAGTATGCCGAGGAGATCTCGGGGAAGCCGCTCGCCGAGCTCTTCGACATCTGGCTGTTCCAGCCGTCCAAGCCCGCCCAGCCGGCCGGCGGCACGGCATCGGCACGAGCGGCCCGTACGGACGCCGGCGCTGTGCGCCAGCCCGGTTCCTGGAAGCAGATCGCCCGGACCAACACGGTCCATGAGCACGCCGACGGGCAGCCCGGCCACTGATCGGGGCGTTCAGCGTCGCCGGGCCCGGTCCGGGCCC
>NZ_JBHXFA010000098.1:0-28929 GCF_042724175.1 Streptomyces sp. NPDC127084 | reverse complement strand
CGCCCTTCCCCCCTGCTTCTCTTCTCCCCGCTTGGGGCGGCCCCGCGGGGGGGGGGGGGCCGGGCGCGGGGGCCCCCCCCCCGGCGCCCCTGAGGAGTGCGGGAGGCTGTGCCGCTGCCAGGGCCGGTGGGGGCGCGGTCAGTACCAGCCGGTCCGGTCAGCCGACGACCGTCCAGGTGTCGTTCCCGGCGAGCAGCGCGCCCAGGTCGCCCTTGCCGTTCTGCTCGATCGCCGCGTCGAGCTGGTCCGACATCTGCACGTCGTACACCGGCCGCCGCACGCTGCGGAACACCCCGATCGGCGTGTGGTGCAGCGTGTCCGGGTCGGCCAGCCGGGACAGCGCGAAGGCGGTCGTCGGGCTGGCGCTGTGCGCGTCGTGGACCAGGATCCGGTCCTCGTTGCCCGGGGTGACCGTGACGACCTTCAGGTCACCGGTCGCCGGGTCCCGTACGACGCCCTTCTCGCGCTTGCTGCCGAAGCGGATGGGCTCGCCGTGTTCAAGGCGGATCACCGCCTCCTCGGCCTGCTGCTTGTCCTTGAGCACATCGAAGGCGCCGTCGTTGAAGATGTTGCAGTTCTGGTAGATCTCGACCAGCGCCGTGCCCGGGTGGTCGGCCGCCGCCCGCAGTACCTCGGTGAGGTGCTTGCGGTCGGAGTCGACCGTACGGGCCACGAAGGACGCCTCGGCCCCGATCGCCAGCGACACCGGGTTGAAGGGCGCGTCGAGCGAGCCCATCGGCGTGGACTTGGTGATCTTGCCGACCTCGGAGGTGGGGCTGTACTGGCCCTTGGTCAGACCGTAGATCCGGTTGTTGAACAGCAGGATCTTGAGGTTGACGTTCCGGCGCAGCGCGTGGATCAGGTGGTTTCCGCCGATCGACAGCGCGTCGCCGTCACCGGTGACCACCCAGACGCTCAGGTCGCGGCGCGAGGAGGCGAGCCCGGTCGCGATGGCGGGGGCACGGCCGTGGATGGAGTGCATCCCGTAGGTGTTCATGTAGTACGGGAAACGGGAGGAGCAGCCGATGCCGGAGACGAAGACGATGTTCTCCTTCGCGAGCCCGAGCTCGGGCATGAAGCCCTGCACCGCCGCGAGGATCGCGTAGTCACCGCAGCCGGGGCACCACCGGACCTCCTGGTCCGATTTGAAGTCCTTCATGGACTGCTTGGCCTCGGCCTTCGGAACCAGCGACAGCAGAGTGGACGCTGTCTCAGTCATTGATGGCCTCCTTGAGAGCCGCGGCGAGCTGCTCGGCCTTGAACGGCATGCCGTTGACCTGGTTGTAGGAGTGCGCGTCGACCAGGTACCTCGCGCGGATCAGACCGGCGAGTTGGCCGAGGTTCATCTCCGGTACCACTACCTTCTCGTAACGCTCCAGAACGTCCCCCAGATTCCTCGGGAACGGGTTGAGGTGGCGCAGATGCGCCTGTGCGATGGGCTGCCCGGCGCCGCGCAGCCTGCGTACGGCAGCGGTGATCGGCCCGTATGTGGAGCCCCAGCCGAGCACCAGCGTGCGGGCGCCGTCCGGGTCGTCGACCGCGAGGTCCGGCACGTCGATGCCGTCGACCTTGGACTGCCGGATGCGGACCATGAAGTCGTGGTTGGCCGGGTCGTACGAGATGTTGCCCGTGCCGTCCTGCTTTTCGATGCCGCCGATCCGGTGTTCGAGGCCGGGGGTGCCGGGGACGGCCCAGGGGCGCGCCAGGGTGTGCGGGTCGCGCTTGTAGGGCCAGAAGACCTCGGTGCCGTCCTCGGTGGTGTGGTTGGGGCCGGTGGCGAACCTGACCTTCAGATCGGGGAGCTCGTCCAGGTCCGGGATCCGCCAGGGCTCGCTGCCGTTGGCCAGGTAGCCGTCGGACAGCAGGAACACGGGGGTGCGGTACGTCAGGGCGATACGGGCCGCCTCCAGCGCTGCGTCGAAGCAGTCCGCGGGGGTCTTCGGGGCCACGATCGGCACCGGCGCCTCGCCGTTGCGCCCGTACATCGCCTGGAGCAGGTCGGCCTGCTCGGTCTTGGTGGGCAGGCCGGTGGACGGGCCGCCGCGCTGGATGTCCACGATCAGCAGCGGAAGCTCCAGCGACACGGCGAGTCCGATGGTCTCGGACTTCAGCGCCACACCGGGGCCCGATGTCGTGGTCACGGCGAGCGAGCCGCCGAAAGCGGCGCCGAGCGCGGCGCCGATGCCCGCGATCTCGTCCTCGGCCTGGAAGGTCCGCACGCCGAAGTTCTTGTGCTTGGACAGCTCGTGCAGGATGTCCGATGCCGGGGTGATCGGGTACGAGCCCAGGTAGAGCGGCAGGTCCGCCTGTTGAGACGCGGCGACCAGTCCGTAAGACAGCGCGAGGTTGCCCGAGATGTTGCGGTAGGTGCCGGTCGGGAAGGCCTGGGTGGCCGGGGCGACCTCGTAGGAGACGGCGAAGTCCTCGGTGGTCTCGCCGAAGTTCCAGCCGGCACGGAAGGCCGCGACGTTCGCCTCGGCGATCTCCGGCTTCTTGGCGAACTTGCTGCGCAGGAACGTCTCGGTGCCCTCGGTCGGCCGGTGGTACATCCAGCTCAGCAGGCCGAGCGCGAACATGTTCTTGGAGCGCTCGGCCTCCTTGCGGGAGAGTCCGAACTCCTTGAGCGCCTCGACGGTGAGTGTCGTCAGCGGGACCGGGTGGACGCTGTACGCGTCGAGGGAGCCGTCTTCGAGCGGGCTGGTCTCGTAGCCGACCTTGGCCATGGCGCGTTTGGCGAACTCATCCGTGTTGACGATGATTTCGCCGCCGCGCGGCACATCGCCGATGTTCGCCTTGAGCGCGGCCGGGTTCATCGCGACCAGCACGTTCGGCGCGTCGCCCGGGGTGAGGATGTCATGGTCGGCGAAGTGGAGCTGGAACGAGGAGACGCCGGGCAGGGTGCCGGCGGGCGCCCGGATCTCGGCCGGGAAGTTCGGGAGGGTGGACAGGTCGTTGCCGAAAGACGCCGTCTCCGACGTGAAGCGGTCACCTGTCAGCTGCATACCGTCACCGGAGTCGCCCGCGAACCGGATGATCACACGGTCCAGTCGGCGGACCTCTTTGGTGCCGCCGCCGCTGCCGCTGTTGCTGTCGTTGCCGCTGTTGTCTTGGGTGCCCTTGGCGCCGCTGTCCTCGGCGCCTGCGCCGCCGGGGGATCTGCGCTGTCCCCCGACGACGGTCTCTCCGGCCGCGTCTGCCTCGTCTGCGTGCTCGGCTGGGCTACTGACCTGGCTGGTCACTGAACTGGACCTCCTTCGAGGCGGCTGGACCGCGGCCGGCTCACCGGTCGCTCCAAGGCCAACCCTACGACCGTAAGGGCGGCCTTCCCTGGACCGCTCATATGCTGGACGACTTTTTGAGACGACCTGATGTCCTGGTCTGCCATGATTCTGCTTGCCCCCCGAATCTTCCCTTCAGGTGCTCCCGATCTCAGGTATCGCCGAGGTTTCCGAGCTCAGACGCTCCCGATCCCAGACACTCCCGGTCGATGCTGGGGCCACCCGCTGGGCGCCCGCTAGTTATCTGATAGGGTGTCAGATTCTCAGGAGTTGAGATAGGTCAGCACGGCCAGTACACGCCGGTGATCACCATCACTGGGGGAGAGGCCGAGCTTCAGGAAGATGTTGCCCACGTGCTTCTCCACGGCCCCGTCACTCACCACCAGCTCCCTGGCGATCGCCGAGTTCGTCCGGCCCTCAGCCATCAGGCCGAGGACCTCGCGCTCCCGTGGCGTCAGCCCGGCCAGCACGTCCTGCTTGCGGCTACGCCCCAGTAGCTGCGCCACGACCTCCGGGTCGAGCGCGGTGCCTCCCCTGGCCACCCGGACCACGGCGTCCACGAACTCCCGGACCTCGGCCACCCGGTCCTTGAGCAGATAGCCCACGCCCCGGCTGCTGCCGGCCAGCAGCTCGGTGGCGTACTGCTCCTCCACGTACTGCGACAGCACCAGCACCCCGACCCCGGGATGGTCGCGGCGCAGCCGCACGGCCGCGCGGACCCCCTCGTCCGTGTGGGTCGGGGGCATCCGGACATCGGCGACCACGGCGTCGGGCAGCGCGCCCCGCGCCGCCAGCTCGTCGATGGTCTTCAGCAGCGCGTCCGCGTCCCCGACGCCTGCCACCACCTCGTGCCCGCGGTCGGTGAGCAGCCGGGTCAGCCCCTCCCGCAGCAGTACGGAGTCCTCCGCGATCACGATCCGTACCCTGTCCTCCACAACCTGCATCCCCCTGTGCCCCCATGTCTCGCGGTTGTCTCGCGGTGAGTCTCGTCTGCGCCCAGCATCCCAGGATCCGCTCCCGGGCGTCCCGTACCCGAGGCAAACCCGCCCGGCGCGCCGGGCGGGGAAGCCGGGGGAAGGCGTGCGGCGCACGGCTACGTCCGCGTAGGCGCGGTCCGCGTCACTCGCTTCGTGGATGCGCGCCGGGGATGCGTGGACCGGGGATCATGCCCGCCAGGGCAGTTCGGCTGTGATGGTGGTGGGGCCGCCGGTGGGTGAGTCGGTGACGAGTACTCCGTCCACGGCGTCGAGGCGTTCGGCGAGTCCTGCGAGTCCGCTGCCGGCTGTGATGTCGGCTCCGCCTTGGCCGTCGTCGGTGACCTGGAGCATGAGGCGGTTGTGTGCTCGCCAGACGTCGACCGAGGCGCGGGTGGCGCGGGCGTGTTTGCTGACGTTCTGGAGGAGTTCGGAGACGGTGAAGTAGGCGATGCCTTCGATTGCTTCGGCGGGGCGGTCGGGCAGGTCCACGGTGACCTTGACGGGGACGGTGCAGCGGGAGGCGACGGAGGAGAGGGCGGCGTTCAGTCCGCGGTCGGTGAGGACGGCGGGGTGGATGCCGCGTGCGAGGTCGCGTAGTTCCTGGAGGGCGAGTTTCACTTCGCCGTGGGCCTCCGCGACCATGTGTGCCGCTGCGTCGGGGTCCTCTTGCAGTTTCTCTTTGGCGAGGCCGAGGTCCATGGCGAGGGCGACCAGCCGGGCCTGGGCTCCGTCGTGCAGGTCGCGTTCGATACGTCGCAGATCGGCGGCCGCGGTGTCCACGACCACACCGCGGTCCGACTCCAGCTCCACCACGCGACCCTCCAGCCGGGACGGCCCCAGCAGCCCCGTGACCAGCAGCCGGTCCACGGTGGTGAGGCCGTGCACGATCCACGGTGTCGTGATCAGCAGCAGCAGTCCCACCGCGGCGGTGGCGGTCAGCTCGACGGGCGAGTCGAGGTAGTAGGCGTGCGTACGGTCGCCGAAGAGCTGAAGCCCGTCACTGCCGACGTACGCCGGGAACACCCAGTGCCAGAGCGGATACGTGGCGCAGGTCCAGGCGGTGGCCCACAGCGGCAGGGCGATGGAGAACGAGAGCACCGCCCACGGCATGTGCACCAGCGCGTAGAGCAGATGCCGCCAGGACACTCCGCTTTTCAGCATCCCGCCTACCCAGGCCATCGGGCCGCCGCTGTCCAGGGGCCGGACCGGGGCGGGTGTGGTGACGCGCAGGCCGAGCAGGGCGCGTGCCCGCAGCCGTTCGATAGCGCCGAAGCCGCGGCACATGGCGAGTGCGGCTGCCAGGACGGGGATGCCGAGGAAGGTGACCACCAGTCCGGCTCCGGTCGCGACCAGGCTGACGGCGAGGCTGAAGAACACGATGCTCAGCGGCAGACTCAGCAGGACGTAGCCGAACTCGCGCCAGGTGCGTCCTTCGAACGGTGCCCGCAGCGGTCGGGGGAGGCGATGGAGGCGGTGCGTCCGGGTGTCGGTTCCGTAAGCCATGGCCATCGTCGTCATCCGTTTCTGCTCTGGGCTGGTCTGGGCTGGTCTGGTCGGGGGAGTGCCGGTCTGGCGTGGCGGAGGGGTGAGGACTCCATGCTGCTGAGCGTGACCGGGGCAGCACCATGCGGCCGGTATCCGTCTTGGCCGGGGGTTTTCCCTACCGCGCGGAGTGGATCGCTCCCCGGTCCCGCCAGGGCAGTTCGGCTGTGATGGTGGTGGGGCCGCCGGTGGGTGAGTCGGTGACGAGTACTCCGTCCACGGCGTCGAGGCGTTCGGCGAGTCCTGCGAGTCCGCTGCCGGCTGTGATGTCGGCTCCGCCTTGGCCGTCGTCGGTGACCTGGAGCATGAGGCGGTTGTGTGCTCGCCAGACGTCGACCGAGGCGCGGGTGGCGCGGGCGTGTTTGCTGACGTTCTGGAGGAGTTCGGAGACGGTGAAGTAGGCGATGCCTTCGATTGCTTCGGCGGGGCGGTCGGGCAGGTCCACGGTGACCTTGACGGGGACGGTGCAGCGGGAGGCGACGGAGGAGAGGGCGGCGTTCAGTCCGCGGTCGGTGAGGACGGCGGGGTGGATGCCGCGTGCGAGGTCGCGTAGTTCCTGGAGGGCGAGTTTCACTTCGCCGTGGGCCTCCGCGACCATGTGTGCCGCTGCGTCGGGGTCCTCTTGCAGTTTCTCTTTGGCGAGGCCGAGGTCCATGGCGAGGGCGACCAGCCGGGCCTGGGCTCCGTCGTGCAGGTCGCGTTCGATACGTCGCAGATCGGCGGCCGCGGTGTCCACGACCACACCGCGGTCCGACTCCAGCTCGGCGATCCGCCGCTCCAGCCCGTCGGACGGCGAGAGCAGCGCCCGTACCAGGGCGCGATCCACGTTGGTCATGCCCCTGACGATGTAGGGGAGTACCGGCCACAGTGCGACAAGCCCGGCCAGGGCCACCGCGAAGCCGACGATGCCCCAGGGCAGCCGGATGATCGCGTACAGCACCGAGCGCCACGCGACGGGGTCCTTCAGGCCAAGCCACAAACGGACGAAGAGCCCGTCGCCCCGGCCTTTCGGCATGGCGCTCGGTTCGTCCACCGTGACGCCGAGCAGCGCTCGTGCCCGTGCCCGCTCGCCTTTGCCTATCAGTCGGGAACCGGCCAGACCGAGCACCAGCAGCGGCAGGCCGACGACCGTGACGGACAGGCCCGCCCCGACCAGGACCACGGTCACCGTGTAGACGAAGCCGAGGACGGCGACGGGCAGACCGGAGAGGAGATAGGAGATCTCCTTCCAGGTGTACCGGTCATAGGCGAAGCGCGCGGGCGGCGGCGGAGCGTCCTGCTTGGTGGCGCCGACGCCGTCTGTGCCGGCGTCTGTGCCGGCGCCGGTACCGCCGCCCGGGCTGGTGCCGATTCCGGTGCCGGCTCCGGCACCGGGAGAACTGCTGGTCACGGTCATGTGGGCAAGCCTGCCGGGTCGAATCCGCGCACGCCATGGGGTAGGTGGGCCGCGTGAAAGTAGGGATATCCCCCGCGTCGGGCCATTTCCGAGGGACCTCTGAGTGGCCGATCCCCGACCAAAGCGTGATACGGCTGCTTACCCTGCCCTTACCAGGGCCTAGACTCCCGTGCGAAAGGATCGTCGATCGCACCTGGTCGTCGTAACGATTCATCGAACACAGGGGCAGGGAGCGAGGGACGGACGTGCCGGAACCCACCGAACCGACCGTGCTCGCGGCCGACTACTTCCAGAGCTATTCGGTCGTCGGGCTGCTCGCCGTCATCGGAGTCCTCTTCGTGGCGGTGGCCTTCGGCGCGGGCCGCCTGCTGCGCCCCGTCGTGCCGACGCCCGAGAAGCTGCTCACGTACGAGTGCGGTGTCGACCCCGTAGGGGAAGGCTGGGCCCACACCCAGGTCCGCTACTACGTGTACGCCTTCCTGTACGTGATCTTCGCCGTCGACTCGATCTTCCTGTTCCCTTGGGCCACGGTCTTCGCCGCGCCCGGATACGGCGCGACGACACTCGTGGAGATGTTCATCTTCCTCGGCTTCCTGGCCGTGGGACTGCTGTACGCATGGAAGAAGGGCGTCCTCGCATGGACGTGACCCCACAGACGACCCCCGAGCCCGTGCTGCTTCCGGACCCGGTCACCGAACCCGGGGGGAAGCTGGGTCTGCTCTCCCGGCTGGCTCCCGAGCCGATGAAGGTGGTCCTGAACTGGGGCCGCCGCTACAGCCTCTGGGTCTTCAACTTCGGGCTCGCCTGCTGCGCCATCGAGTTCATCGCCGCGTCGATGGCACGGCACGACTTCATCCGCCTCGGCGTGATCCCCTTCGCACCCGGGCCGCGCCAGGCAGACCTGATGATCGTGTCGGGCACGGTGACCGACAAGATGGCACCGGCCGTGAAGCGGCTCTACGAGCAGATGCCGGAGCCCAAGTACGTCATCTCCTTCGGCGCCTGCTCGAACTGCGGCGGCCCCTACTGGGACTCGTACTCGGTGACCAAGGGCGTCGACCAGATCATTCCGGTCGACGTGTACGTGCCCGGCTGCCCGCCGCGGCCCGAGGCGCTGCTCCAGGGCATCCTGAAGCTCCAGGAGAAGATCGCCCGCGAGTCGCTGAGCGAGCGTTACGGCGCCTCCCCGGGCAAGGCGTCGGTCGGCCAGCTCCGCAGCGGATTGGTCAGCCCGCCTCCCGCCCCTGGTGGCGCCGCGGGGAGCAGTGGGGAAGCCGCGCCGGGGAGCAGCCCGGGAGGTGCCTCGTGAGCTCCTTCGAGACGCACGTCGCCGAACGCTTCGGGCCCGAGGCCACCGCGGAAGCGGCGTACGACCTGCTGACCGTGGACGTGCCCGCCACCGGCTGGCTGGATGCGCTGCGCACCGCCCGCGACGAGCTCGGCTGCACCTACTTCGACTGGCTGAGCGCCGTCGACGAGCCCGGCACCGGCTTCCGCGTCTGCGCCCATGTCGCCGCGCTGGGAGCGCCCGGCCAGGAGGACCACTCGGTCCGCCGCCTGCTGCTGCGTACGACGGTGCCGCACGAGGCCCCTGCCCTTCCGACGGCCGTCGGTGTCTACGCGGGCGCGGCCTGGCACGAGCGCGAGACCCACGAGATGTTCGGCGTCAGCTTCACGGATCATCCGCACCTCGTGCCGCTGCTCCTGCCGGAGAACTTCGAAGGCCACCCGCTGCGCAAGGACTTCGTGCTCGCGGCGCGGGTCGCCAAGGCATGGCCGGGTGCCAAGGAGCCGGGGGAGTCCGATCACGGCGGCCCGAAGCGCCGCCAGATGCTCCCGCCCGGTGTCCCGGACCCGAACGAGTGGGGCCCGCTCAAGGGGCAGCTCCCCCCTGCCCCGGCCCGTCCCACCCGCACCCCGCGCGCCGCGGGCGCAGCGGGCGAGCGCCCGGCCCGCCGCACACGCAGCGTGACGGAGGGCTCCGCCAGCCAGACCGCCCCCGAGGCCGCGGAGGCTCCGTCTACCGCCCCCGCTCGTCGCGCACGCACCGCGGCGGAGGGCTCGGCGAGTCAGCAGCCTTCCGCGGCGACACCCCGGCGCGCACACACCGCGAGCGAGGGCTCGGCGACCCAGCGCGCGGAGGACACCCCGCCCTCCACCAGCCCGCGCCCCCGCAGCACCGACGCCCCATGGCACCACGCCCGCCCGGCCTTCGACGACACCACACCCGAGGCCGAAACGAAGGGTGCTCCGGCGCCTGGAGAGTCCGTACCGGCATCCGAGGCGGAGGCCTCCCCGGCCCCGGCTCCCGAGGCGGCGACCACACCCGCACCGGTCTCCGAGGCCGAAACGAAGGGTGCTCCGGCGCCTGCAGAGCCCGCACCGGTCTCCGATGCGGGGGCCAGCCCGGCGCGGGGGTCTGAGGCAGGCGATGCCCCCGCAGCGGTGCCCTCCCCGGAGGCCGAGGCCACCGCCGAGCCCGACGGGGACGGTCCTTCCGGCCCTGGGGCCGAGGCGGACCGGAATCCCGGCGCCCCCGAATCACCGCCCTCCCGCACGGCAAACGGCTCCGCAGAAGGAACCGGCGCCGCGCGGGCCGACTCCGAAGGAGACGACCCCGCATGAACGACGCGCTCGACGTCGCCCTGCGGCTGATCGTCGTCTTCGTCGTGTTCCTGGTCCTGCCGCTGGTCATCGGGCAGACCGAGCACAAGGTGATGGCGCATATGCAGGGCCGCCTCGGTCCGATGTACGCAGGCGGTTTCCACGGCTGGGCCCAGCTCGTCGCGGACGGTGTGAAGTTCGCGCAGAAGGAGGACGTGGTCCCGGCTGACGCCGACCGCCGCGTCTTCCAGCTCGCACCCGCGGTGGCGCTGCTCCCTTACCTCCTCGTCCTGGTCGCCATCCCGATCGGACCCAGCGAGGGCGCGGTCGGAGTGCTCATCGACGCGGGCATCTTCTTCGTGCTCGCCGTCATGGGCGTCGGAGTGCTCGGCTCGCTCATGGCCGGCTGGGCGTCCGCCAACAAGTTCTCGCTGCTCGGCGCGCTGCGTACGGCCGCTCAGCTGCTCGCATACGAGCTTCCGATGCTGCTCGCCGCCGCGTCCGTCGCGATGGCCGCGGGCACCGTCTCCCTGCCGGGCATCCTGAACGCCTTCGAGTGGTGGTGGCTGCCCTGGCAGATCGTCGGCGCCGTCGTCTTCTTCACCGCCGGTCTCGCCGAGCTTCAGCGCCCTCCCTTTGATATGCCGATCGCCGACTCCGAGATCATCTTCGGCGCCTACACCGAGTACACCGGGCTGCGTTTCGCGCTCTTCCTCCTGGCGGAGTACGCGGGCATCGTCGTCCTCTGCGGTCTCACCACGGTCCTCTTCCTCGGCGGCTGGCACGGCCCGTTCGGTGCCGACGGACTCGGCTGGGTCTGGACCCTGCTCAAGACGGCTGTGCTCGCGTTCATCGTGATCTGGCTGCGGGTCACCTATCCGCGGCTGCGTGAGGACCAGCTCCAGCGCCTCGCCTGGACGACGCTCGTCCCACTCGCCCTCGCCCAGATCGCCCTCACCGGCGTCGTGAAGGTGGTGATGCAGTGATGGCCATCCCCGGATCCGGCCTGGCCAAGGGCCTCGCGGTCACGCTCCGCACGATGACCCGCAAGTCCGTGACCGCGCAGTACCCGGATGTGCAGCCCGAACTGCCGCCCCGCACGCGCGGTGTGATCGGCCTGTTCGAGGAGAACTGCACGGTCTGCATGCTCTGCGCCCGTGAGTGCCCCGACTGGTGCATCTACATCGACTCCCACAAGGAGACGGTCCCCGCGGCCACTCCGGGTGGACGCGAGCGCAGCCGCAACGTCCTCGACCGCTTCGCGATCGACTTCTCGCTCTGCATGTACTGCGGTATCTGCATCGAGGTGTGTCCTTTCGACGCGCTGTTCTGGTCGCCGGAGTTCGAGTACGCGGAGACCGACATCCGCGAACTCACCCACGAACGGGACAAGCTCCGCGACTGGATGTGGACCGTCCCGGAGCCGCCCGCACTCGACCCGTCGGCGGAGGAGCCGAAGGAGCTCACCGCGGCACGCAAGGCGGCCGAGAAGCAGGAGGCCGAAAGACTGGCCGCACAGCAGGCAGCCGCCGAGGATGCCGCCGCCGATCAGGACAGCGCGGCGGAGACCGGTGGCGCCACCGAGGAGGGACAGTCGTGAGCCTGGCAGCCGAAGCGCACGGCTTCCTCTCCCCGAGCGGTGTCGAGATCGCCTTCGTGCTCGTGGGCATCGCGACCCTCGCCGCGGCGGTCGTCACGGTGACCACCAAGCAGCTCGTGCACGCCGCACTCTGGCTGGTGGTGGCGCTCGGCGGCCTGGCCGTCGAGTACCTGCTGCTGACCGCGGAGTTCATCGCCTGGGTACAGGTGCTGATCTACGTCGGTTCCGTCGTGGTCCTCCTCCTCTTCGGTCTGATGCTCACCAAGGCCCCCATCGGCCGCTCCCCGGACGCCGACTCGGGCAACCGTCCGGCCGCCCTCGTCGTGGCCGTCGCCTCCGCCGGAGTCCTGGTCTGGGTGGTCGTGGACGCCTTCCGAACCACCTGGATCAATCTCGACGGACCGGCCCAGGGCTCCACCAAGGTCTCCGGGGAGCTGCTTTTCCGGCACTGGGTGCTGCCCTTCGAAGCGCTCTCCGTCCTGCTTCTCGCCGCCCTGGTGGGGGCCATCGTGCTGTCCCGCAAGCCCCCGGCAGGGGAATCCCGGCCCGGTGCCGCACCCCAACGCGCCGGTAAGGGCCAGGGGGCAGATCCGGGCGGCACGAGCGGCAGGACCGGCACGGCCCGAGAGGGGAAGAGCTGATGCATCTCGCCTACCCCGCGGTGCTCGCCGCCCTGCTCTTCTGCACAGGGCTCTACGGAGTGCTCGCGCGCCGCAACGCGATCCTGGTGCTGATGTCCGTCGAGCTGATGCTCAACGCGGTCAACCTCAACCTGGTCGCCTTCGACGTCTGGCTGCGCGACGCCGTGCACGCTGGCCAGGCCCTGACCCTCTTCACCATCGCCATCGCCGCCGCGGAGATCGGCATCGGTCTGGCGATCGTCCTGATGGTCTACCGCAACCGCGGCACCTCGGACATCGACAAGCTCCGCGACACCGCCGAAGGCGCACACAGCGCCGACGAAGCAGCCGAGCCCGCCCCGGCAGAGAAGGCTGAGGCCACCGCGTGACCACGACGACCCTCGCCGTACTCGTACCCCTCCTTCCCTTCCTCGGCGCCGCAGCCGGGCTGCTCACCGGCCGCACCGCACCCGGCTTCGTCCGCCCGCTGGCCGTGCTGCCCACCCTGGCCGCCCTCGCGCTGGCGGTCCTGGTCGCGGTGCGCCAGGGCGGCGGCAAGCCGATCACGGCGTCCACCGAGCTCACCCCCACCGGCTCGGTCCCCATCGACCTCGCTCTCTACCTGGACGGCTTCGCGGTCCTGGTGGCCGTGCTCGTCGGGCTCGTCGCGTCCTGTGTGCAGATCTACTCGACGGCGTATCTGCGCGACGACCCCCGCTATCCCTCCTACGCGGCACTCGTTTCGCTGTTCACCTCCGCGATGCTGCTCGTCGTCTACTCGGGCGACCTGATGGTGCTCCTGGTCGGCTGGGAGATCATGGGCATCTGCTCGTACTTCCTGGTCGGCCACTACTGGGAGACGCCCGAGGCGCGCGCCGCCTCGCTGAAGGCGTTCCTGGTCACCAAGCTCGGTGATGTCCCCTTCCTCTTCGGACTGTTCGCCTTGGCCGTCGACGCCGGGACGTTCAGCATCAAGGGCGTGCTCGGCGCCGTGGCGGCGGGCTCGATCGACCACCCCACGCTCGTCGCGCTGCTCCTGCTCGCCGGTGTCGCGGGCAAGTCCGCGCAGTTCCCGCTGCACACCTGGCTTCCCGACGCCATGGCCGGTCCCACTCCGGTCTCCGCGCTGATCCACGCCGCGACCATGGTCGCGGCCGGTGTCTACTTCATCGCCCGGTTGCTGCCCGTCTTCGCGGAGTCCGCCGCAGCCCTCGTCGTACTGGCCGTGATGGCCGCCGTCACGATGGTCGGCTCGGCACTCGCCGCACTCGCCCAGGACGACATCAAACGGGTCCTCGCCTACTCGACCATCGGCCAGCTCGGCTACATGTCCGGCGCCCTCGCCGTCGGCGACCGCGGTGCCGCCGTCTTCCACCTCATTTCGCACGGCGCCTTCAAGGCGCTGCTGTTCCTCGCCGCCGGTGTGATCATCCATGCCGCCGGCACCAACTCACTCGCCGCCATGTCGCGGATGAGCGGACTGACCAAGCGGATCCCCGACGCGTACTGGACGATGACCATCGCCCTGCTCGCGCTGGTGGCGATTCCGCCGTTCGCCGGCTTCTTCTCCAAGGAAGCCGTGCTGGTGGCCGCCGAGCACACAGCGCTCGGCGAATCCGAGTTCGCTCCTTCCAGCGCCGGCTGGACCGTCCTGGTCGCCGGACTGCTCACCGCCCTCCTCACCGCGGCCTACGCCACCCGTCTGTGGCTGCTCGCCTTCCGAGGTCAGGGCGCACCGGCCCCGGACCACGGCAGGCAGCCCCTCGCTATGAACGCCGTGCTCTGGGTCCTCGCGATCCCTTCACTCGGCTTCGGACTGAGCACGGTGTTCATCGGCGACTGGTTCGACGGGCGCTCGCTCACCCCGACGCTCGCTACCGCGGTGCTCGGCACTGGTGTCGCCCTGGTCGGCGCGCTGGTGACCTACGGCACCTGGCGTCACACCACGGCCATGGCCGCCCGGTCCCGGGCCGACGCCACCGTCACCAAGCAGCCGCAGGTGGTCGCCCACCCGGACGCCGAGCCCGGCCTCGTGGAAGCCGAGGCCCTGCGCCTGCCGCACCCGGCGGACGACCCGGCCGACCCCGGCCGACTGCTTCTCGGCCCGCTGCACCGCCCCGCAGCCGCGGGCTTCCACCTGGACGCCGTCTACCGCACCCTGTTCGTCCGCCCCGTCCTGGCCGGCGCCGAACTGGTCCGCTTCCTGGACCGCGAGGTCGTCGACACCTATGTGCGCGCCGCGGGTACCGGCACCAACTGGCTGGGCTGGCTCGTCCGCCGTGCCCAGACCGGCAATGTGCAGACCTACCTCAGCGCCCTGCTGGCCGGCTCCGTCGTCCTGGCGATCGCCGCCGTACTCGTCGCCGCCGGAGTGTGAGCCGTGATCGATATCAGCGAATCCGTGATGCAGTTCCTTCTCGCGTTCATCGTCGTCGGCCCGCTCGTCGGTGCCGCCGCCGCGCTGCTGCCCGCCCCGCCCGGGCTGAAGGGGAAGTCGCCCGAGCAGGCCGTGCTCCGGCACGGGGTGACGGTCACCGGGGTCATCCTCGCCGCCGCTATCGCCCTCGCGCTCGGCTTCGACCACGACCAGCCGTCGAAGATGCAGGCCACCACGGACATCAGCTGGATCCCGGCACTCGATGTGCGGATCCATCTCGGCATCGACGGCATTTCGCTCCCCCTTCTCGTCCTGACCGCGCTGCTGACCTTCCTCTGCGCGCTGTACAGCTACTTCAAGATGCCCGCGGGCCCGTCCCCGAAGGCCTTCGTCGCCCTGCTGCTGATCCTCGAGTCCGGCACCCTCGCCACCTTCGCCGTCCTGGACCTGCTGCTCTTCTTCCTCGCTTTCGAGACGGTCCTCGTCCCGATGTACTTCCTCATCGCCCGCTGGGGCGGTGAGGGCCGCCGGGCCGCGGCCTGGAAGTTCATCCTCTACACACTGCTCGGTTCGGTCGTCATGCTGCTCGGCCTGCTCCTCGTCGGAGTCAAGGCCGGCACGTTCGACATGGTGGCACTCGCCACTGACAACGGCCGCGGACTGAGTACATCCGTGCAGCTCATCGCGGTTTTCGCGATCGGTGTCGGCCTTGCCGTGAAGACCCCGATGTGGCCCCTGCACAGCTGGCTCCCGGACGCCCACACCGCTGCTCCGACCGTCGGCTCCGTCATGCTCGCCGGCGTCCTGCTGAAGATGGGAACGTACGGATTCGTCCGCATCGTCCTCCCGATCGCGCCGGACGGAATGCAGGTCTTCGCCCCCTACCTCGCGGCCTTCGCCGTCGCCGGGATCGTCTACGGTTCGCTGGCCTGCCTCGCCCTCGCGCGGCCGGGCAGCAAGGGCGACCTCAAGCGGCTGATCGCGTACTCCTCCGTCGGCCATATGGGCTTCGTCCTCCTCGGCATCGCGACCATGACCCCCACCGGCGTCAACGGCGCGCTGTTCGCCAACATCGCCCACGGCCTCATCACCGGCCTGCTGTTCTTCCTGGTCGGCGCGATCAAGGACCGCTACGGCACCGCCGACCTCGACGCACTCGCCGGAGCCACCGGCGCCGCGCTGTACGGACGGGCGCCCCGCCTCGGCGGTCTGCTCGCCTTCGCCGCCGTCGCTTCCCTCGGCCTGCCGGGTCTGGCCGGGTTCTGGGGCGAGATGCTGGCCCTGTTCGCCGCCTTCGACCCCGCCCCCGGCCTCAGCCGTCCGGCCTTCCTCACCTTCATGGTGATCGGCGGCGTCGGCACCCTGCTCACGGCCGCGTATCTCCTCGTCGTCGTCCGGCGGGTCTGCATGGGCGGCACCGAACCCGCGGGTGAGGGAGGGCATGCCGAGCTCGCCGACGTCCGGGGCTACGAACTCGCCGCCTGGACCCCGCTCGTCGCCCTCACCGTCGTCGCCGGACTCTGGCCCGCGATCCTTCTCGGTCTCACCGACCCGGCCGTGCAGAAGCTCCTCGCGGGAGGAAAGGCATGACCCCCCTGGCACCCCTGGCCGCCATCCACGCGCTCGCCGCGTCGCCTGTCGGGCGGGCCACCGCGCCTGCCGAGCCCGCCGCCTCCCTGGTCCAGTCCGTCGACTGGCTCGCCATCGCCCCGCCCACCATCGCCGCCGCCGTCGGTCTTGTCATCCTGGTGGCCGACCTCTTCGTGCCCGATTCGAAGAAGGCGTACCTGGGCTACGGGGCTATCGCAGGACTCGCCGTCGCCGTGCTGTCCCTGGCTCCGCTGCGCAAGGGCGACCGCTCCACGTTCTGCCTCACCACAGCCCCGGACGCGTGCAGCTACACGGCGGACCGTTTCGCCCTGGCCATCCAGTTCCTGGTGCTCGGTGGCGCGCTGCTCACCGCGCTGCTCTCGGTCACCGAGACCAGGAAACGACTGCCCGCGGGTGAGTACTGGTTCCTGCTGCTGTCATCGGCAGCCGGTGCGGCCCTGCTGCCCGCCTCGCGCGACCTGGCCACCCTGGTCGTCGCCCTCGAAGTCGCGTCGCTGCCCGCGTTCGCACTCGTCGGCCTGCGACGCGGCGACCGGATGTCGAGCGAGGCCGCGCTGAAGTTCTTCCTCTCGTCGGTGACCGCCACCGCCGTGATGCTGCTGGGCGTGAGCTTCGTCTACGCGACGACCGGCAGCCTGCACCTCACACAGATCGCCGGCCGTCTCGATGACGTCCCCGCCCAGCTTGAGATCCTGGCGCAGGCCGGTGTCGCCCTCACTCTGGTGGGCTTCGCCTTCAAGACCGCCGCCGTGCCCTTCCACTTCTGGGTGCCCGACACCTATGTGGGCGCGCCGCTGCCTGTGGCCGCGTACCTCTCGGTGGTCGGCAAGGCCGTCGGCTTCTCGGGTCTCATCCTGGTGACCGTCATCGCCTTCCCCGCGTACGCCGACATCTGGGGTCCCGCTCTGGCCGTCTTCGCGGCGCTGACCATGACCGTCGGCAATGTGGCGGCCGTACGCCAGTCCGCCGCACGCTCCTGGAGCGCGGTCCGGCTGCTCGCCTGGTCGTCGGTGGCGCAGGCCGGCTACATCCTGGTGCCGATCGCGGCGGCCGCGTACTCCAGCGACGACCAGATCGGTTCCACCGTCGCGTACGCCCTGATGTACGCGATCGTCAACCTCGGTGCCTTCGCCGTGGTCGCGCTGGTCGCCCGTACCAGCCCGCGGAACCGGATCGCCGACTACCGGGGCCTCTACGCCACCCGCCCGGTGACCGCCCTCGTGATGGGCTTCTTCCTGCTGTGCCTGGCGGGGTTGCCGCCCGGTGTCATCGGCCTGTTCGCCAAGGTCACGGTGTTCTCGGCGGCGGTGGACGCCGGGCTGGGCTGGCTCGCGGTGATCATGGCCGTGAACGTGGTGATCGCGCTCTACTACTACCTCCGGTGGACCGCGCTGCTGTTCCGCGCACCTGAGGGCGCCGAAACCGGCGGCTCGGGAGCTGCCGGAACCGGCGCCGCCGGAGACCTCGCCACCGCCGCGCCGGTACGCCACAGGGCTCCGGCACTGGTCATGGCCACGATCGCGGTCACGGCGGCGGCAGGCATCCTGCTGTCGGGCTGGCCCCAGCTGGTGCTGCGTCTCGCCACGACCGATCTCTTCTGAGATCCGAGAGCCGGACAGGCGCGATGAGCGGGATGTGTGGATAAGCAGGGTGCGGGTGTGGAGGCCGGGTAGGCGGGGTTCGACAAGCAGGGCCCATACCCGGCACCGTGTCCAGCGCACAAGGACACTGCACAGAGCAAGGGAGAGCCGGTAGTGCTGAGCGGATTCAAGGAGTTCATCCTCCGCGGGAACGTGATCTCGATGGCGATCGGCCTGGCCGTCGGAGCAGCCTTCACGGCGGTTGTCACCGGCTTCAGCAACGCCTTCGTCGTTCCGCTGATCGGCGTCGCCACCCAGGGCACCGGGGACTACAGCAAGGCGGTCTACACAGTCCAGGGTGTGAAGTTCCCCTACGGGCTGTTCGTCAGCGCCGCGATCGCCTTCCTGATCACGGCCGCGGTGCTCTACTTCTTCGTCGTCCTCCCCATGACGAAGATGCAGAACCGGTTCACCAAGGAGGAGCCGGTCAGCATCAAGGCGGCCGTGCGCGACTGCCCCCGCTGCTACACCGAGATCCCGGCGATCGCAAGCCGCTGCGCGCACTGCACCAGCGAGGTCGAGCCGGTCCGCGAAGCCCTGGAGAAGGCCGGACTGCTGCCCGTCCAGCGCTGACCTCCGTGCGCTGCCCCGTCCCGGGCGGGGCGTGACCTGCCGCCGGGGCGGGGCGCCGTGTGTCCCGCCGACCGGGCGTCACCCGAACGGCGCAGTGCGCGGCCCGTGGGGGCAAGGGAACCCGTGGCTCTCGCCTGGCGTTGACCAGTACGGGAGGGTCCACTGGAGACGGACCACGACCAGCAGAGGGTTCCCCTGCCGCACCATCTGGAGGGCGTACCGTGCACCGCCGGCACAACGGGCTGAGGACCGCCGTTCTCCTCGGGGGCCTGTCCGCCCTCATCATCGTCATCGGCAGCTTCTTCGGCCGTACGGGCCTGATCGTCGCCCTCCTGGTGGCGATCGGGACCAACGCTTACGCGTACTGGAACAGCGACAAGCTGGCGCTGCGGGCCATGCGCGCCCGTCCGGTGAGCGAGTTCGAGGCGCCCGCGCTGTACCGGATGGTCAGGGAGCTCTCCACCCAGGCCCGCCAGCCGATGCCCCGGCTCTACATCTCGCCCACCCAGGCGCCCAACGCCTTCGCCACCGGCCGCAATCCGCGCAACGCGGCGGTGTGCGTCACCGAAGGCATCCTCCGGATATTGGACGAGCGGGAGCTGCGCGGTGTCATCGGCCATGAGCTGAGCCATGTCTACAACCGGGACATCCTCGTCTCGTCCGTCGCCGGCGCCCTCGCCTCCGTGATCCTGTTCCTGGTCAACTTCGCCTGGCTGATCCCGATCGGGCGCTCGGACGACGACGATGGGCCGGGTTTCCTGGGCCTCCTGCTGATCATGATCCTCGGCCCGATCGCCGCCTCCGTGATCCAGCTCGCCATCAGCCGCTCCCGCGAGTACGAGGCCGATGCGTCCGGTGCCCGGCTCACCGGCGATCCGCTCGCCCTGGCCGGTGCCCTGCGCAAACTCGACGCGGGCACCAAGCAGTTGCCCCTGCCGCCCGAGCCGAAGATCGAGACAGCGAGCCATATGATGATCGCTAACCCGTTCCGCCCGGGCCAGGGGCTGTCGAAGATGTTCTCCACGCACCCGCCCATGGCGGAACGCATCGCCCGGCTCGAGCAGATGGCAGGTCGCCGATCATGAAGACCATCCTGAACGTCATTTGGCTCATCCTGTGCGGCTTCTGGATGTTCCTCGGCTATCTCCTCGCCGGTGTGCTGCTTTGCATCACGATCATCGGCATTCCGTTCGGACTCGCGGCCTTCCGTATCGGCGTGTACGCGCTCTGGCCGTTCGGCTACACCGTCGTGGAGCGGCATGACGCGGGCGCGCCCTCCTGCGTCGGCAATGTGCTCTGGCTGGTCCTGGCAGGCTGGTGGCTGACCCTGGGCCATATCGTCACGGGCATCGCGCTCTGCCTGACCATCATCGGTATCCCGCTGGGCATCGCCAACTTCAAGCTGATCCCGGTGTCGCTGCTGCCGCTGGGCAAGGAGATCGTGCCGACCGACCAGCCGTTCGCGACGCGTTGACGCCGGGAGCGGTGCGTTCCGAGGCGGTGCGGCCCGAGGCGGTGCGGCCCGAGATCGCGTTCGGCCGGCGTCCGGTCACAGCCGTCCTCGACCGAACCGCGACCGCACCGCGTACGCCACCACGCCTGCCGCCAGCACCGCGGCACCCGCCACCACCGAAAACAGCGGCAGGCTGAAAGCCAGGACCAGGCAGCCGGTGAGCCCGAGCGTGGCGAGTACTCGCCATTTGGAACCCAGAGTCCACGCCGAGGTGTTGGTCAGGGCGTAATAGAGAAGAACTCCGAAGGACGAGAAGCCGATCGCACCCCGCACATCCGCCGTCGCCGCGACGACCGCCACCACCGCCCCCACGGCGAGCTCGGCGTGATGAGGCACCTGGAAACGGGGATGCACGGCAGAGAGCGTACGAGGGAGGTAGCCGTCCCGGGCCATCGCCAGCGTGGTGCGGGACACCCCGAGGATCAGTGCCAGCAGGGAGCCGAGCGCGGCCACCGCCGCACCCACCCGCACCACCGGGACGAGCCACTGCGCTCCGGCCGCCCGGACGGCATCCGCCAACGGAGCCGTCGACCGGCCCAGCGCATCCGCCCCCAGCACGGAAAGGACCGCGATGGCGACACCCAGGTACACCAGCACGGCGATACCGAGCGCCAGCGGAATCGCCCGCGGGATCGTCCGGGCCGGATCCCGGACCTCTTCGCCGAGTGTGGCGATCCGCGCATAGCCCGCGAACGCGAAGAACAACAGCCCGGCCGCCTGCAGCACACCGCCCGCGCCGCCGGAGCTCCCATCCCAGGCCAGGCGTGCCGGATCCGCGGCCGAAGAAGCCAGACAGGAGGTGACCACAGCCGCCAGCACCGCGAGGACGACCGCCACGATCGCCCGGGTCAGCCGCGCCGACTTCTGAACGCCCCGGTAGTTCACGGCAGTCAGCGCCACGACCGCGGCAACCGCCACCGCATGCGCCTGGTCCGGCCAGACGTAGGCGCCGACGGTCAGTGCCATCGCCGCACAGGACGCGGTCTTGCCGACGACGAAGCTCCAGCCCGCCAGGTACCCCCAGAACGGGCCGAGCCGCTCGCGGCCGTACACGTACGTCCCGCCCGACGCCGGGTAGCGGGCCGCGAGCCTGGCCGACGCCGTGGCGTTGCAGTACGCCACGACACCGGCCAGTCCCAGACCGACGAGCAGTAGCCCTCCTGAACCGGCCGCGGCGGCAGCCGGCGCCATGGCCGCGAACACCCCGGCCCCGACCATCGATCCCAGCCCGACGACCACGGCGTCCGGCACGCCCAGCGACCGCCTCAGCTCCTGTGTCATGTCCGCACCCTACTGACAGCGCAACCACGTCCAGACTCCCGAGCGTCCCCGAGAACGAGAACCCGTACAACGCGCACAACACTTCTGTGCGGAGAGGCAGGCCACAGCATGGGCATTATCAGCTGGATCATCCTGGGGCTGCTCGCCGGGATCGTTGCCAAGGTCCTGCTGCCCGGGCGCGACCCGGGCGGCTTCATAGGCACGACCGTCATCGGCATCGCGGGTGCCTTCGTGGGCGGCTGGATATCGGCCCACTGGCTGGACCGGCCCATCACCAAGGACTTCTACGACGGTGCCACCTGGGTCTCCGCCATCGGCGGCGCGCTCGTCCTGCTGATCGCCTACCGGATTCTGTTCGGCCACTCGCGTTCACGCTGAGCCGGGCGCCGGCCGACCGCACGACTGAACCGACGGCTGCGTGACCCCGTGACCGCACGACCGGACGGCCGCACGGCTGCTCAGGCGTCGAACCCCGTCTCGCGCAGGGTGATGTTCAGTCGGCCGGTCAGGCCCAGGGAGGGTTCGGCCGTGCCGGGATAGACCTTGGGGACACCGTGGTAGGCGAAGCGGGCTGTCCCGCCGAAGACGAACAGGTCGCCGGAAGACAGCTCCACGTCGGTATAGGGCCTGCCGCGGTTCTCCGTGTTGCCGAACCGGAAAAGGCAGGTGTCCCCGATGCTGAGGGACACCACCGGCGCCCCGGACCGTTCTTCCTTGTCCTGGTGCATGCCCATCCTGGCGTCACCGTCATAGAAGTTGATCAGCGCTGTGTCCGGTGTGTACCCGGACGGCTCAACGGACGCGACGCCCTGCTCGCCGTAGGCGTCGAGCAGTGCCTCACGGCCCAGCGCCACCAGCCAGTCGGGGAACTCGGCGACCGGTGCGCCGTTCACGTCGTCGGCCGTACGGGTGTGGCGGTACGGCTGCCAGTGCCAGCCCAGGCACACCGTCTGCACGGACATCACCCCGCCCCGCGGCAGCCTGGTGTGCCGGAACGGCACCGGCCCCCGTGCCCAGTGGCGGCAGGACCGGACAAGCTCCCGCTGCCGGCCCGGCGAAAGCCATCCGGGTATGTGCACGGCTCCGGGAGCCACCTCGGCGCGCTCTGCCGGAAACAGGCCGGCGGTCATGGGACGAGCGCGCCTTCCAGACCGAGCAGCCGTTCCTTGCGTTCGAGGCCCCCCGCGTAACCGCGCAGGGCGCCGTCGGCGCCGATCACCCGGTGGCAGGGCCGCACCACCAGCAGCGGATTGCGTCCGATCGCGGTCCCCACCGCCCGCACCCCGGCACCCGAGGCCCCGACCCGCTCCGCGATCTGCCCGTAGGTGACGGTCCGCCCGTACGGGATCTCGTCCACCGACCGCCACACCCGCCGCTGGAACTCGGTACCTGAACCGCCGTCCGCCGCCTCGGCGTACTCGATCGTGAAGCTTCTCAGCTCCCTGGCGAAATACGCCCCCAGCTGCCCGGCGATCTCCTCGAACGCCTCCGCAGCACGCAGCCAGCCGTCCCGTACGACCGCCGCGCCCTTCTGCCCCGGCAGGGAGAGCGACACCAGGGCCGTCCCGCCCGGGGCGGTGGCGGACTCCGCGCCGACCAGCAGCAGGGTGCCCAGCGGGCTGTCGATCTCCGTGTACACGGTCATGGCTGTCTCCGTCTCACCTGGTACGCCTCGCGACTTCCGAGTCTGCACCCGCGCACCGATCCGGTCTGGCAGCAATCGGACATCACGTGCGCCTCCGGCAGCAGGCCCCGGCGCGGGTCCGGCCGCGTACCAGGGGAGATCCTGGTCAGCGGCCGGAGGGTCAGGGTCCGCCCGTCCATGCTCGTGCGGGGTCGGGCGTACCTGATCAGCGGTAGTTCACGAACTGGAGCGCGAAGTCGAAGTCCTGGCCCTTCAGCAGCGCGATCACGGCCTGGAGGTCGTCCCGGCTCTTCGAGCTGACCCGCAGCTCGTCGCCCTGCACCTGCGCCTTGACGCCCTTCGGGCCCTCATCGCGGATGACCTTCGCGACCTTCTTGGCGTTCTCCTGGGAGATGCCCTCCTCGATCGAGGCGAAGATCTTGTACTCCTTGCCGGACAGCTGCGGCTCGCCCGCGTCCAGGGCCTTCAGCGAGATCCCCCGCTTGATCAGCTTGGACTGGAAGACGTCGAGGATGGCGGTCACCCGCTCCTCGGAGTTCGCCTGCATCAGGATCTTCTCGCCGGACCAGGAGATCGACGCCCCGACGTTCTTGAAGTCGTAGCGCTGCGAGATCTCCTTGGCGGCCTGGTTGAGGGCGTTGTCGACCTCCTGCCGCTCGACCTTCGAGACGATGTCGAAACTGGAGTCGGCCATGTGCTGTGGCTCCTTGATGTCGTGGGCGAATCGTGGCGTGCGGTGTCTGTACGGCCTGCCGGGCTCCGGCGGGCCGCTGCGGCAAGCCTAGTCATCCGACTCCGTCGAGGCGCTGATCAATCCGGTGGCGAAGCACGCCCGCGCATCAGGTATTGTTTACGTCGTTGCCAGGGAGCACCGCGAAGAGCGGCCACCTCGGCATCAATCCCATGGCGGTGTGCCCGAGTGGCCAATGGGAGCGGACTGTAAATCCGTCGGCTTAGCCTACCCAGGTTCGAATCCTGGCGCCGCCACGCGATGAAACGGCCCCTGATCCTCGGTATCGCAGATCAGGGGCCGTTTCGCTGCGCCCGCGCTCAGAGCTTGACCGTCTCGACCTGTCTCACTGAATTCCTCCCTCTACCAGCCTCTCTGGACGACACGTGGACGAGCTTTCCGCGCGCCACTTGCGTAGACGGGCCGATGGACGGTCAGGCGCCGGACGGGCCCGTATGGCGCTGATTGAGGCGGGCGGAGATCTTCGCGTTGGCCGCGTCGTCACCACCCTTGAGGAACTTCGCGTACACCCGGAAGAGGACGGCCGTGCTGTGCCCGGCCCGCTGGGCGACGAGCTGCGGCTCGACCCCTGAACTGAGCCAGGTGGAGACGGCCGCGTGGCGCAGGTCGTATGGGCGCTTGGCGAGCTTCGTCTCCTGTTCAGCGGACGAGAGGACATCCTCCCGAGCCCGCGCCCACACCTCGCCGTATCCGCTTTCCTGGACCATGCCGCCGCGAGTGGTCCGGAACAGTCGGCCGTCGTTTTCGGTGCCATACAGAGTGACGTGCCATCGCAGCATGGCCACGAGCTCGGGTGGGATCGGCACGTACCGGACGGTCTTCCGTGTGCGGTGCTTGAGCCCACGCCGATCGTGAGCCTCACCCGTGTCCGTCCAGGAGGAGCCGGAGCGGGCACGGCTCTCCCGGAGCCGGATGAGGCCCCAGCCCTGGCGCGGAAGGTCGCAGTCCCGAAGCCGGAGC
Source organism: Streptomyces sp. NPDC127084 (assembly GCF_042724175.1). NCBI lineage: Bacteria > Bacillati > Actinomycetota > Actinomycetes > Kitasatosporales > Streptomycetaceae > Streptomyces > Streptomyces sp. NPDC127084. The sequence goes on along the minus strand of NZ_JBHXFA010000098.1, from coordinate 4,561 downwards.
CCGACCAGCTCACCCGGGCGGGCAGCGGAGTAGTAGATGCACCCGAAGAAGGCCTCCAGGTGGCGCCCTCGGGCACCCTGCCTACGCACGGCCGCGAAGAGCGCGGTGGCTTGTTCCGGGTCCGGGACGGCCTGAGGGTCCACCTCCTCGTCCACCCTCTCCGGAGCCTTCCAGCGGACGGCAGGGAGCGGGTTCTCGGTCAGCAACTCGGCGTCTACGGCAAAGCCGAGGGCCTGATGGAAGATGGCCCGCTTCCGGGCGATGACGGCCCCTGACGACGTCTTTCCGTCCAGCCGTCGAGCGCAGGCGTCCAGGGCCTTCCGCACGAGCATCCGATCCGCCATGGCGGAGGTGGAAACCGACTTCCGCTCGATCCAGGCGAGCATGGCGGCCACGTCGGCCGGCGGCTCCTCCCTCCAGCGGTTCACGTTGAAGGCCCAGGTGTAGAGCGCTCGCCGCACGGCCTTGTGGTCGGCCATGCCCTTGGTGTCCTTCACCAGGGCGAGGGTGACTGTTGCCATGGCCTCGGCGAGGTTCCGGCGCGTGGAGGCGGGGGAGTGGTCCCACTTCATCTCCACGTAGTTCCTGGCGTGCTGATACCAGGGGATGTCCTTCGCCTTCTGGACCATCGAATTCGGGAGTCCGCTTTCGACGTCCCAGGGCTCTCCCGATCGGGACGCGGTGATGAACTGCGCGCGGCGGCTCTCGGCGAGACCGGAAGTCGGAAACGACTCGGAGTGGGTCTGGGTGCCGACCCGCCAACGGAGCTGGAACGGATTGCGGTGCGGTCGCTTGCGGATGCTCCAGATCCGCACGGTGTAACTCCACTCGGTCACGCGACCTCCAGCGAATCCAGGAAGGCGTCCAGAACACTGCGACGCACGCGGAGATGACCATTCGGCAGTCGGCGAACCTCCGGGCCGTAGCCGCGGTTCCGCCACCGGTACCAGGTGGCGCGTGTGATGCCGATCTCGTCCAGCACCACAGTGAGGGGGAGCCACTCGTCAGCAGGTGTCCGATGCCTGCGGGCAGCGGTTGTCATTGCCGTGCCTCCTTCTGATCCGTGGCGCTGGGAAGATCGGACAGCCCGGACACCCCGAATTCCGTCTGTCCGGGGCGTTCGTGCTGGCCAGTTGGGGTAGCGGGACAGTCGGACAACTGGGACAGCTTCCGTGTGCTCTGCGTCCGCGTTTCGGTGTCGTAGTAGTACCGGCCGCTGGCGTCTTTGGTGAGCTGTCCGTCGGCGGCCATGCGGGAGCAGGTGCGGCGGACGCTGTCCACGTCGACGTGGGGCAGGGCTTCAGCGATGTCTTTGGGCTTGGCACCGGGATTGGACCGGACGTGGCGGAGGATCGTGGAGCGGGTGTCTCCGATGGTGTGGTCCGAGGCCGGACCATCCAGCAAGTGCCAGGCCCCGGAGGCTTCCTGAAACTGGAGCGCGTACTCGGTTTCGTTCACGTCGCGGCCGGTGACGTGCAAGATGCCGTCTGCCTGCCCGCGGGCCCGCTTCAGCACGAGTGTGGCGTCAGCGGCACCAGCGATGCCGTTCGTACCGGAGACCTCGGTGAGGAAGTCGTCCGAGGCCGCCTTGCGGACGTGGTGGACCAGAACGATCGCGATGCCGTAGTGGTCCGCGAGCCGCTTCGCATAACTGACGGACACGTAGTCCGCGTCGTATGCGGATACGCCCTGCGGGGCCTGTCCGCGCATCTTGGCGAACACGTCGATCACGACCATCCGGGCAGTCGGGTTGCGGTCCAGCCATTGGGCGATGGCTTCCGTGCCGCCCTGGGGGAAGGGTGGACACTCGGTGACGAGCGTGAGCCTCGGGGGTGCGGGCTGTCCTCCGAGGATCTTGCCCATGCGGGTCTGTAGCCGTCGCGGGGTATCTTCCAGGGCGAGGTAGAGCACTGGGCCGCCCTGGACGGGAACCGAGTCGAAGGCGTGTCCGCCGGCCGCGACTGCGAGGCCCAGACCAAGAGAGAGCCAGGACTTGCCGACCTTGGGTGGCCCGGCGAGCAGGTTGACGCCTTCGGCGAGGATGCCTGGTACGGCCCACTTCGGCTCGGGGAAGTGTGCGGCCATGAGCTGATCTGCGGACCACGCGGTGCGGGGCCGCTCTCGCTTGGGTGGTGACTCAGGCGCGGCCTGGTGGTCCGTGGGCACGGAGTACAAGTGCAGTGGCGGAATCGGGTTGGAGGACGCGCTCATGCCGCCACCCTCCTAGGGCGCCGCGCCCCGGCCCGCAGCCCGGACGCGATGGTGCGCCTCGCCTCACGCTCGCCCTGCCCGACCTGAAGCGCGGCGGTCAGGAGCCAGCCCGTCACATCTGCCTCGCCCAGCTCTCCCCCGGCAACGAGCTGTCCGAGGGCGACCGAGGCGATGTAGAGCGCGTGGTTGTGCTGGTCGGGCCCGGAGCAGGCGACCCGCTCCACTTCCCCGTTTATGGCGGAGCGCAGGAACGCCGTTCGTCGGCCGCGCCCGGCGAGGGTAACCGTGATGGGCTTCTGCGGGGGCAGCGGAGCGGGCCGCAGCAGTTCACCAAGCCAGTCCGGCAGGGGCGCCACGGGGGCGTCATGGCTGACCATGTACGGGTGGCCGTCGAAGGTGCTGGCTGCGCCGACCACAAGTCCGCCGACGGCGCGGGTGTCGACCTTCCAGCCCAGCCCGCGAGTGCTGTCCCCGGCGGTGTTGCGCAGAGGCTCGCCCTCGGGTGCGGTGAAGTACAGATGGGTGCCGCCGCTCCAGGTGCGCACCGTGTAGGTGTCGGTGGGGAAGGGCTGGCCGTGGCGCTCGCAGAGAACTGCCAGCACATCGGCCCCGTCCGTGACGCCGTACTCGGCCCACGCCGTCGGCGGGACGTCCTCGGTGTGCTTCGGCCTGTCCAAGTCGACCACGACCAAGCCGGAAGGACCGGTCGCGATACCGATGTTGTACGGGGTGCGAGCCCAGCAACGGGCGATGCGGTCGCGGTCTGTGGTGGCGCGCTTTTCCCACCCGGCAACAGCCGGGCGCTTGCCGCCAGGCTGGATCGGGAAGACGTGCCACCCGCGCTCTGCGGCGGTGACGGCTGCGGCCACCAGTGCGTGGCTTCGGGCATGAGTCATGCTGTAGGTCTCCTGTCTGTCCTCGGACGGGTAGGGAGAACCGCGGCGGCGGACGACCTTGGTGGGGAGTTCCGCCGCCGCGGCGTTGCTAGTGGTGCTTGGCCCAGAGGGTGTACTGCTGGCGGACGTAGTGGCGTGGGTCGCAGATGACCGCGGCGTCGTCGGTGTCCATCAGACGTCGGGCCGCCTGGGTGGCCAGCTCTGCCGCGTCGCGCTCGTCGGTGAGGGCGATGCGGTCCAGGAGAGCGGCTTTGCGGAGCCAGAACTCCCGCCCGAGCCGGGCGCCGAAGGGCTTGTCGGCGGCGGTGCGGGCGGTCCAGCCGATCTCGCTGATGATGCTCGGGGCGAGCGCGTACGCCTCCTCCGGTGTTGGCCACGGCTCCGGCTTGGGGTGGTGGTCGGCGGTCAGGTAGAGGCGGGTGCGGTTGCCGTCGCGGGTGGGGTGTTCGCGTACGGCTCCGGTGGTGAACGCGTCTGTGAGGGTCTCGCTGATGCGTTCGCGGTCGTCGGGGTCGCAGATGATGCGGATCTCGAACACGGGTGTCCTGTCGGGGGTTATGCCGCGTTGCGGCGCCAGGTGGGGAAGTCGATGACGGTGGCCAGTCGTGCGGGTTCAGCGGCGGGCTGCGGGACTATTTCGCGGTCGTGCGGAGGTGGCTCGGTGCCGGTGGGCTCGGTCGCCCGGAACTCGGCAAAGACAGCGGCCAAGGCGTCGTCGGCCCGCCGGGCGCGCCGATGCCCCGCGAGGCAGACCGTGATGAGAACCGCGGCCGGGATGAACAGGACGCCGGCGGTGATGAGTTCGGCGTTCATGGCGCATCCCGCCGGACGTTGGCGAGCAGCTCGGGGAGCGATCCGCCCAGCATGGTGAGGCGGTGTTCGATGGTTGCCCAGGAGGTGGGGTCGATGCTCATGAGTGCGGCTACGGCGGTCGGGAGGTCACCTTGGGCGGTGGCTTCCAGGGCGGTGCGCAGTTCGCCGGCGGCCATGAGCGTGATGTGGTCGGTCATGGTCGGAGTCCTCCCTTGTCAGAGTTGGCCGACGGCGTCGATGACGGCCCGGGCGAGTTCGTTGATGGGTCCGGAGGCTCCGGTGGAGGCGAGGAAGAAGCCGAACCCGGCGGCGATGAAGGCGCTGCCGTAGCCGAGGGTGTTGGAGCGCAGGAGGAAGAACAGGACGAGGCCGAACAGGGCGACGAGCGAGACGGTGACGACCACGACGGGTCCCTTCCAGATCGTTGAGTTGGCGATGGAGTGGGCGGGTTAGCGGGTGCCGTCGCGGTGGATGCGCATCGCGACGTTGAACAGGTGGCGGCCGACGCGTATGCGTTTGCCGGTCGCGCGGCAGCGGCGGCAGTCTTTGCCGCGCTTCATGCGGCCTTTGCGGTCGTGCTTCATGGCGAAGCCCCAGCCGCGGCACTTGCGGCAGGGCCCGAACGGCACGGCCGCACACAA
>NZ_JBHXFA010000097.1:0-29223 GCF_042724175.1 Streptomyces sp. NPDC127084 | reverse complement strand
GGCCCGCACATGGTGCGGGCCGCCGCCATCAGCGTCCGTGCTGTGCATATCTCAGCGGCCGGAGGAACCGGGGGATGCCGAGGGCGCGGAGGAGGCTCCCGAGGAGAACGTGCCCAGGAATCGGTCCCGGAAGCTGTCCATCCGCCAGACCGGCGCCTTCGGACCGGGCTTCAGTCCGGCCTCCCAGCCCCAGTCGGAGATCCGGTCCAGCACCGCCTGGTCATGGGCGACGATCGCCACGGGCACATCGCGCCCCAGCTTGCCCCGGGTGACGGTCGTGACAGGCTGGTGGTCACCGAGGAAGACCAGCACCGTGTCCTTGCCGCCGTACTTCTCGACGTACGAGATCAGGCTGTCGAGGGAGTACTCGATGGCCCGCCGGTACTCGTCGCGCACCCGGTCGGGGTCCTCCCACACTTCCTCGGGGCTCTTGCCCTCCTTCTTGATGGAGTCGTAGACCGAGCCGTCGCCGACCTCGTCCCAGCCGATCATCCGGGGAATCGGGGCCCAGGGGTTGTGGCTGGAGGCGAGGATGATTTCCGCCATCACGGGCTCGCGGCCCTCCTTGCCGTGTTCGAGGCGCTCGAACGCCGCCAGGCTGTACTGGTCGGGCACGGGCGTCCAGCTGAACTTCGGTCCCTGGTAGCCGAGCTTCCCGGAGTCGTACACGTGGTCGAGCCCGTAGAACTTCCCCTCGGGCCAGGAACGGGTGACGCCCGGCATGATGCCGACCGTGCGCCACGCCCCTGTACGCCGGAAAGCGCTGGTGAGGGTCATCCGGTCGCTGGCGGTGAGACTGCGGTAGCGTTGCTGGTTCTTGATCCACAGACCCGAGTTGAAGGTGGAGTGGGCCAGCCAGCTGCCGCCGCCGTACGTCGGCGAGGTCAGGAAGGCGCTTCGCGACGAGAAGCCCGCCGCGCGAAGCCGCTTGGTGCCGTCCGCGAGCACGGCGTCGACCTGCGCGGCCATCGCCGGGTCCTGCACGGCGCTGCGGCCGTAGCTCTCGATGAAGGTGAAGATCACGTCCTTGCCGCGCAACCCGCTCAGCAACTGGTCGGGCGGTGTGGCCCGGAAGGCGTCCACGCGGGACTCCTTGGCGAACTGCTCCTTGTCCTTCAGCCCCGCACGCACCTGGTGCACCCGCTCCTGGGCCAGATCGGCCGTGGTCCCGGCGGCGAACGGCAGCCCCACCGACGTCTGCGGCCCGAGCAGCGCCAGCACCATCCACAGGCAGCCGAACACGAAGGTGCCCTGGGTTGCGACGGCGCTGTGCCGCACCACGAGGTGGCTCACCCGGACGACCGCCAGGGATATGAGGGCCAGCACGGCGAGTACCAGGAGCACCACCCCGATCTCGGCGGCCACGGCGCCCGCCCTGCCGACGGAGTCCTCGAGGAACGACGTGGCGTCGTCGAACAGGATCCAGTCGAGTACGAGGTCGAAGGGCCGGTCGAGTACCGAGAAGAACCCCATGTCGAGGAACTTCAGGACCGTCAGCACCCCCAGCACCGCCCCGCCGACCGCCGCCGTGACGCGCCTCGCGCGCGGGCGCAGGGCCTGGAGGACGAGAAGGAGCGCGGTGCCGAAGAGCGCTTCGACGGGGATGCGGAGGAAGACCCCGGACGTGAGATAGCCGGACTTGTTCGGTACGAGCAGGGCCAGGAACACCAGCAGCGCGGCGAGTCCGGTGGTGGTACGCCGGACGACGCGCGCCGCGCCCGGATACCGGCCGCGCCAGCCGCGGACGGGGGCCGGTGCGGTACTGGCGGGAGGGGCTTCCGCCGTGCCGGGGAGGTCCGGGACGCCGGCTATGTCGGGCTCGGCTGCGGTCTGTCCCGGCAACCGGACCACTGCCGGCCGCTCTACCTCATCCTGCTGTTCTTGCGGTTCCTGGCGAGAGCGCGTCCAGAGCGGCACCCGAACATCCTTCCGTGCTGGCCCGGTGAGCACGACGGCCCGGACCCGTGAGGCCCGGGGTCGCCGTTATCAGTACGGTTCGGCGATGCCATCGGTTCAAGCCGCTGCCCGTGCCCCATGATGGGGCAGCCCCCACCACTCCGGGAGTCACCCGTGTCTCAGATCACCAGGTCGCGCACCGCACGCCGCCTCTCCGTCCTCACCGGCCTCAGCGGAGCCGCGTTCGCGGCCTCGCTCGCCTTCGCCGTCCCGGCGGCGGCACATGTGGAAGTCGAGGCGGAGGGTGCCGCGGCGCTCGCCGAGAACGTCACGCTGGACTTCAGCGCCGAGTCCGAGTCCGACAGCGCGGGCATCAGCAAGATGGAGGTCATCCTCCCCGCGGGCATCCTCCCCTCCGACGTCACCTACAAGTCGGGACCGGACGGCTGGAAGTTCGCGGCCACACCGCGCGGCTACGCCGTCTCCGGCCCCGCGGTCGGCGTCGGCGAGGACGTCGAGTACTCGGTGACCGTACGGCAGCTGCCCGACGCCGAGTCGCTGGCGTTCAAGACCCTCCAGACGTACGGCGACGGGCGCGTCGACCGCTGGATCGAGCTGGAGGAGTCCGGCGGCGGCGATGGCGACGGCCACAGCCACGGGCACGGCAATCCGGCACCGATGCTCGCCCTGAAGCCTGCCGCGCCGGGGGCGAAGCCGGTGGCGCCCAGCCCGAGCACCGTCGCACCGGAGAAGTCCCCGGCCAAGTCGCCGGAGAACGCGTCCGCCAAGCCCGCGACCGGACAGCAGGGGGCCGAGCGGCAGGACGCCCAAGGCGCCCGGGAAGACGGCTCGTCGCCCGTCCCCGCCCTGGTCATCGGTGCGGTGGTGCTGGCGGCCATCGCCGGGGGCGGCTACTGGTGGAAGCGCCGGAGCACCGCTTCCTGAGGTCAGGCGGTCGGTGCCGCGGCGATCAGCCGCAGATTCCACCGCCCCGCGTGCCCGGTGAGACCGACAGCGGACAGCGGTGGCACATCGAGCCGCCAGAACGCGGGCAGCGGCGCGCCGAGCGCGTGCACGCTCGCCGCCCGTACGACCGCGGGCTCGACCACGGCCAGCACGCGCCGTCCCGAGTCCTGGGGGAGGGCCTGCGGAAGTGCGTCCAGCCAGCCGCCGATCCGCAGGCATAGCTCGCGTACGGACTCACCGCCGTGCGGCGCCGCCGCCGGGTCGGTGGTCCACTGCCCGACCGCTTCGGGACCTGCGCCGGGACCCGTGCCGGCCACCACTTCGGCGAGCGAACGGCCCTGCCAGGCCCCGTAGTCCAGGTCGCGCAGCCGGGGTTCGACCGACGCGTCGAGCCCCAGCGCGTCAGCGGTCTGCCCGCACCGTACGGACGGCGCCCTGAGCAGCACCGGGGCGGCGGGCAGCGCGGACCGTGCCGCTTGTGCCTCGCGTACGGCCCGATCGTCGAGCGGACCGTCGCCGAAGCGCGCCTCGCCGCGTACCGAGGGGCCCGCTGCGGCGCACAGCAGTGTCAGCCTGACCGACATATGGACGGATCCTTCCGTGTGATGAAGATCGCTGGTCACAGGCCCTATTGGCGGCGGGTTCACGGACCGCTACCCTCTCATCCGAAAGGATGACGGCAGACACGGAAGACCGGTGAGAAACCGGCACGGTCGCGCCACTGTGTGCCAGACGGTCAAAATCCCTCAGGGACGGGGCCGTCGGGTGAGTCAGACCCGTGACCGTCATCGCGTGCACCACCGAAAGCGGGACGCGTGTTCCCGAGGAGGTCCGGTATGGCCCAGTCCGCCATCACCCCCGAAATCCCCGTTGCCCAGCCCGTCATGGCGAAGCTCCCGGTCCGCGTCGTCGCGCCCTGGGCCGCCTTCTTCGGCCTGCTGATGCTCGTCCTGCTGTACTTCGTCGGTGCCGAACAGGGTGCGTTCTCCGTGTTCTCCGGCGAGGGCGTGCACGAGTGGGTCCACGACGGCCGTCATCTGCTCGGCTTCCCGTGCCACTGACCCGTACCGCTGAACGACTGATACGTACGGGACAGGACAACCGCACATGAATTCCGCAACTGTAAGGGCTCTGCTGGTCCGCGGCATGCTCGCGGGCGTGCTCGCCGGGCTGCTCTCCTTCGGGCTGGCGTACCTCGTCGGAGAACCGCAGGTCGATGCCGCCATCGCGGTCGAGGAGGCGGGCGCGGCCCACCACGGCCACGGTGGTGGCGCCGGCGAGCCGGAAGAGGAGCTGGTCAGCCGCGCCGTGCAGGCGACGGCCGGTCTGAGCACGGCCGTTCTGGTCTACGGCACGGCACTCGGTGGCATCACCGCGCTGGCGCTGTGCTTCGCGCTCGGCCGTGTGGGAGCCTTCGGTGCCCGCGCCACGGCCGCGCTTGTCGCGGCGGGCGGTTTCGTCGCTGTCGCGTTCGTGCCGTTCCTCAAGTACCCGGCCAACCCGCCCGCCGTCGGCGACCCGGATACGCTCAACCAGCGCACCGCGATGTTCTTCCTGATGATCGTGCTCAGCGTGCTGCTGCTGATCGGTGCGGTGCTGATCGGCAAGAAGCTGGCACCGCGCTGGGGCAACTGGAACGCGACGGTCGCCGCGGGCGCCGCCTTCACCGCGGTGGTGGGGATCGCACTGGCCTTCCTTCCCGCGGGCGACGCGACTCCGGAGCACTTCCCGGCCGATGTCCTGTGGCAGTTCCGTCTGGCGTCGCTCGGCGTCCAGGCGCTGCTGTGGGCCGCGCTCGGGCTGATTCTCGGCGAGTTCGCCCAGCGGGTGCTGGAGCCCAAGGCCGCCACGTCGCAGGCGCCGCGGGAGTCGGCCGCGCCGGTGGCCGCGAACTGACCGAGCCGGCGAGCGAGACGACGACGGACCCCGCCTGGGGGCGCGCCAGGGCGGGGTCCTTCTCGTTGGTCGCGTCAGTCGGTCAGGTCATACCAGGACCCGGGCGGGCCGCCGCGTGAGATGCGTGGTGAGGAAGGCCCAGATCGCGGGCGCCATCCACTGGGCCGGGTCCTCCTCGCCGCACAGGCTCAGGTTCGCGAGCTTTCCCTGGGGGAGCGCGCGGGCCAGTTCCTCGGCACTTCCGGGAACGACCAGGGTGGGTACGGAGACGGTGGCGAGGTCGACGTCGGTGCCGACGTCGGGGGCGTCGATGACGACCGCGGCCCCGAAAAGCTCGGGATGGCCGGCCGCGGCTCGCAGCGCGATGACGGCTCCCAGGCCCGTACCGCCGACGGCGGCGTTGCCCGCCAGTCCGAGGTGGCCGGCGAGCGCGGCGGCGTCGTCGGCGTCCCGCGCCTCGGACAGGATGACGGTGTAGCTGTCGGTGAGCCGCCGGGCCAGCGGGAGCAGACGACCGCTGTCGCTGTGGTCGTGGCCCTCGCACGAGCCTGAGGCGTGCAGCAGGACCACGGCCGGGCCCGTGCCGAGCCGGGTGGCACGCAGCAGACGACCGTCACTGGCGGGATAGCTGAACGTGTCCATGCCTCGCCCTCCGTCGCACGTCATGCGTCTTATGCTCAAGAGTCGAGGAAGTTGCCCGTTGCAACCATCCGGCAGTCGTCCGGAATCGCCCCCGCCGAGTGGCTGGCGTTTCCCCGCCGTCCGGCCGGAACGCACCTGGGGCGCGCTAGCCGCCCATCATTGCCCCGCATGGTACGAAACGGTGCCAATCGGGTAAGTGGTCCGAAGGCGAGTGGAGCACACGTGATCCGGGTACTGGTGGTCGATGACGAAGCCCTGATCCGTACGGGCTTCCAGCACATCCTTGACGCGGCGGACGATATCGAGGTCGTCGCGGCGGTCCCCGGCGGCGACGCGGTCAGGACCGCCCAGGAACTGCGCCCCGACGTGGTGCTTCTCGACATCCGGATGCCGGACGTGGACGGGCTCACCGTACTGGCGGCGCTGCGCGGACTGCCGCGGCCACCGGTGGTCGCCATGCTCACGACCTTCGACATGGACGAGTACGTGGCGACGGCGCTGCGCTCCGGCGCCGCCGGTTTCCTGCTCAAGGACACCGACCCCGAGGCACTCCCGTATCTGGTGCGGACCCTGGCCGAGGGGGGCGCGGTGCTGTCCTCCAAGATCACCCGCGCGGTCGTGGACCGCTACCTCGAAAGCGGCGCCGGCTGCCAGGAGAGCACGGCGCGCGGCCTCGGGCTGCTGACCGAGCGGGAGCGGGATGTGCTCGTCCTGGTCGCCGAGGGGCTGTCCAACGGTGAGATCGCGGCCCGCATGCATCTGAGCACCGGCACGGTCAAGGACCATGTCAGCGCGATCCTCACCAAGCTTCAAGTGGGCAGCCGGGTCCAGGCAGCGCTGCTCGCCGAACGGGCAGGCATGCTCAGGCCATCGACGCGCGCGGAGGAGCGGCCGGCTGCTGCGCGAACGGACGACCGGCCGGGGTGCGGCCGTACCGACGACCGGTCGGTGGGCGCCCGGCCCGCGAGTGAGCACGCCGAAGACCGAACCGGCGCCGGTGGGCAGGCGGACGACCGCACAGGGGAGGCGGCGCCATGATCCCCCGCGGAATCATGCACGGCGCCGTGGTCGACCACACGGTGGCCGAGCACAGCACCCTGCCCCGGCGGCTGCCCACCCCGGCGGTCAACGCCGCCCTCGTCGCGTTCTCCATCTTCGACGCCTGGATCCAGGTCGGCACCCATGACCCCGTGCTGCTGGCCTTCGCGCTGGTCGCTGCCGTGGCGCTGCTGCTGCGCCATCGACTGCCGCTGCTCACGTTCGTCGTCACGCTGCCCGCTGTCATGGTCTCCGACGCCATCTTCGCCGCACTGGTCGCGCTGTACACGCTGGCCTCGCTCACCCGCCACCGCGTGCTGCTGGGCGTCTGCGCGCTGGCCTTCACCGTCTGCGACAGCATCAAGTGGCCGTCCGCCTCCATCGACCTCTCCAGCACCCAGGGCTTCGTCTCACTCGGCTACTCGGCGGCCACCGCCGCCGCGCCCGTCTTCCTCGGCCAGCTCGTCCAGACCCGGCGCGATCTGTCGCTGCGCCTCGCCGAGATCTCCGAGGCACGTGACCATGAACGCCTGCTGACCGCCCAGAGCATGCTGTCCCAGGAGCGCGCACAGCTCGCCCGGGAGATGCACGACGTGGTCTCCCACCAGGTGAGCCTGATCGCCGTAAGGGCCGGGGCGCTCCAGGTGGGCACCCGCGACACCGAGGTACGGGACGCCGCCGCCACCATCCGGCGCCTGAGCGTGCAGACGCTGGACGAGCTGCGGCACATGGTCAGCGTGCTGCGCGCCTCCGGGGGCCGCCCCACCGAGCTCACCCCGCAGCCGTCCGTGGCCGACCTGCGCCGACTGGTCGACAGCAGCGGCATCGACGTGGAGATGTGCACGGAACTGCCCGACGGCCTCCCCGCGCCCGTGCAGCGCGCGATCTACCGCACCGTCCAGGAGGCACTGACCAACGTGCGCAAACACGCGCCGGGCGCGACGGCGACGGTGCGTATCCGTCATGAGGAGGGCGCGGTACGTGTCACGGTCACCAACTCCGCACCGACCCGTCCCGCCCTCCCCCTGCCCAGCGCGCACTACGGCCTCGTCGGCCTGCGCCAGCGCGCCGCGCTGCTCGGCGGCACGGTCACATCGGGTCCCACTGCGGACGGCGGCTACGAACTGCACCTCGAACTCCCGGCCGCTGGCAGCGCGACCTGACCGGCGCCTTACTACCTCAGCCCCTGCTCACGGCCCTGCCCCACTCAGAGCCCTGCATCCGAGCAGGGCCCTGGATCACAGGCCCTCCTGCTCCAGCTCGTGCCTGGCGGCGAGCAACTCCCGGCGCGCCTCCTCACTCACCACAGGGAACCGGGGGTCGAGCTCCATCAGGGTGTGCACCAGCACCGCGGAGGTGCAGATCCGGGCGAACCACTTCCGGTCCGCCGGCACGACGTACCAGGGAGCCGCCCGCGTACTGGTCTCCGAGAGCATCTCGGAGAACGCCCGCTGGTACTCGTCCCAGTGCCGCCGCTCCCGTACGTCAGCCGCCGAGAACTTCCAGTTCTTCTCGGGTACCTCGATCCGCTGGATGAACCGTCGGCGCTGCTCCTCCTTGGAGAGGTTCAGGAAGACCTTCACCACCCGGAACCCGTTGTCGGTGAGATACCGCTCCCAGTCGTTGATCGCGCGGTAGCGCCGCTCCCAGAGCTCGGGGCCGCGGGCCTCCCGCGGCAGCCGCTGCCGGTCGAGATGCTCCGGGTGCACGCGTACGACGAGGACCTCCTCGTAGTGCGACCGGTTGAAGATCGCGATCTCGCCGCGTGACGGCAGTCTGCACGCGTATCGCCAAAGGAAGTCATGGCCGAGCTCTTCGGACGATGGCACCTTGAAGCTGCTCACCCGGACGCCCTGCGGGTTCACCCCGCTCATGACATGCCGGATCGTGCCGTCCTTGCCGCCGGCGTCGAGGGCCTGGAGGCACAGCAGCACACCGTGGGTGCCCTGGGCGGCCAGCCGTGTCTGGTACTCGGCGAGCAGTTCCACACCGGTGCGCAGCAGCTCCTCGCCCTCCCGCTTGCCCAGGTGCGCCTTGTAGCGGGGGTCGAAGTCCTTCGCGAGGTCCACCCGCGATCCCGGCTCCACCCGCAGCGGCCTGATGAACTCGGCGATGTCCACCACTTCATTCTCGGGCACGGCTGGCGATCAGGAGCGGTCCGGTGTGAGCTGAACCTGTGTGCCGACGCCCAGGGAGGCAGACATGGCAGTGGTACGAGTCGGACTCGTCGTCCACGGCGGGCGGGCCGAAGCAGTCGCCGCCGCCCGCGTGGTCCGCGACTGGTGCCACGGCCACGGCATCCGCTGCACGGACATCGACGTCTGGCACGACGGCGAACCGCGCCACAGCCCGCGCGAAGAGCTCGAAGCGGCGGGGAACCCCGACCTCATCGTCACCCTGGGCGGCGACGGCACCTTCCTGCGCGGTGCCCGGCTGGCCGCCGAGAACGACGCCCTCGTACTCGGCGTCGATCTCGGGCGGGTGGGCTTCCTCACCGAGGTCCCCGTCGAAGACGTGTGCATGGCACTGGACGCGGTCCACGAGGAACGCGTCACCGCCGAGCCCCGCATGATGCTCGCGATGCGCGCCTCCTGCTCCCTGGAACTACCCGAGGGCATGGAGTTCCTGCTCCGCTACGGCCGCGGCCCGCTGCTGCCCCCGACCTGCGCCCGCCCGGACTGCGCGGTCGGCGGCGGCTGGGGCATCGCCCTGGAGGCGACCGCGCTCAACGACGTCGTACTGGAGAAACTGGCCAGGGATCACCAGGTGTCGGCCGGGGTCTATGTCGCGGGCCGGCTGCTGGCCTCGTACTCCGCGGACGCGCTCATGGTCGCCACCCCCACCGGCTCGACCGCGTACAGCTTCGCCGCCGGCGGCCCGGTCCTCTCGCCCCGCGCCGAAGCGCTGGTCTTCACTCCGGTCGCCCCCCATATGACCTTCAACAGGTCCGTCATCGCCGCCCCCGACGAACCCATCGCGCTGCGCCTGCTCGAACGCTCGGGGCTCGCCGTGGTCAGCATCGACGGCCAGGTGCGCGGCATCCTCCACCCCGGCGAATGGATCGGCGTCTACGCGGCGCCACGTCCGCTGCGGGCCGTGCGCCTCGGTCCCACCGACTTCTACGGTCGCCTGCGCGACCGCATGCGTCTGACCGACGCCCCCGCCGCGACCGCCGACGGCGACGCGGCCCCGCTCTGGCCGCTGTCCACCCCGGCGCCACCCGACCTGGCCCATCTGAGCCTGCCACCGGTGCGGAAGGACGCGTATCCGCTGCGTTGAGGGGAGTTGACGCCGCGTTGCGGACACAGCCCGGCCAGGACCAAGGCGGCAGGGCCCAAAGCACCAGGGACAGGGCCAAGGCACCGGCGATAGGCACCGGGGGAGAGGCCGACGTGCTGGAGATCGTGGCGTGAGCGCGCTGACCGCGTTCCTCACGGCTGTGGGGAACGGCGCGGCAGGGGAGATGGGCAAGCAACTGCTGCTGTCGACGGGCGTGCCGGCGAGGCGGGCCAGGGGCGGCAGGCGTACGCCGCTGCCGGCCGATCCGCAGGAATGGGAAACCCTGGGCCGTGAGATCCACGCCCGTCTCGGTCAGGGCCCGCAGCAGGCCGCCGAGTGGGCGCTGCTCGTACGCGGCCTCCCTGAGCGGGCGACCGCCCTGCCTCCGGGGAGCGGACTGCCCCCGGCACAAAGGGACTTCAGCCGGTCTCACCCGTCACCCCTCTGGTCATGCCTGAATTCCGCGTCAGCGCCCACACGTTACTCAGTACTCAGTCGGCCGGTGCCGGTCGTGTGGACGCTCTCGCGTAGTACGGGAGTGTCGTCGTCCCGTACTACCCGCCCGGGACGCAGGTCGTGCCATGGCGGCAAGCGAACGAGTCCGGGCTCACGGGGCCTGACCTGTCCGCAGAGTCACTGCTGGTCCATGTCCCGGCCCCGGTCGCGCAACCAGGTGCCGGCGCCCACCAGAACGGCCACCGCGACCGCGTACACGGGCAGCCACTGGGTGGTGGTGGCCGAGAGGCACTCGGCGACGGCCTCATGGCTCTTGGCCTTCTGCACATACGCCAGTGCGACACCGTCCCGCCCCGCCAGGTCCGCCAGCGCGGCACCCGCCCGGATGGCCTCGTACCGGCCCATCTCGGTGCAGCCGCTACGGGTACCCGGCATCGGGAACAGCCAGGCCCAGCGCTGGAGCATCGGGGCCAGCGCGATCGCCACACAGAGCCCGACGACCAGCGAATACGCGGTCAGATTGCGTGCGTACGCCGACCGGATGCCGGGCGACCACGGCGGCAGGCGGAAGAACGCGAAGACCACCGCGAGCAGCGTCACCCCGATATAGGTGGCGAACCACTGCCACGACCCCTGCGCGAGCGCCGCCGCCAGCACGGCGGCGAGCGCGATACCGATCACCCCGGGCTGACCGGCGGCGGTGTTACGGGCGACGGCACTGGTGGATGCCGGAATCCCCGCTTCTCGCGGATTCGGTTCGTTCACGGCAATCACCTGCCGGGTGTGGAAGCCAGAGAGCATCAGCATCCGCCACATCGCACCCGCGGGACCTGACGCCATGCCGCACGGGCCCGGAAACCCTCCAGCGGTGCGCCCCGGACATGATCCGGGGCGTACCGCTGTCTGCATGCCTCCGAGCGGGAACAGGTACTGCTCCTCGGGACAACGGGATGGTCAGCCTGTCGCCGCACCCACCACACACGAAACGAACAAAGGCATCGTCGAAGCTCTGCGGAGGACCGGCCATGATGTTTTCATCCGCTGCGGGGCCGGACCTCCCCACGGTGTGAAGCACCACCGGTTCGAATTCTCGACGTGCATTGCCGCCGGCCCCTACGCCCTGCCCGAATTCACCCTCGAGCACCTTTGGAGGACTTCCGATGCGCAGCGTGACCTATTCGATGAGCGTCTCACTTGACGGCTACATCGTCGGGCCGGACGGCAGCTTCGATTGGACGGCGCCCGACGAGGAGGTCTTTCGCTTCTGGATCGACGAGATTCGACAGGTTGGTGTCCATCTGCTGGGACGGCGGCTGTACGAGACGATGCTGTACTGGGAGACCGCCGACCAGGATCCATCGCTCGACGCCTCCATGCTTGAGTGGGCCGCGCTCTGGAAGCCGCTGCCGAAGGTGGTGTTCTCCACCACGCTGCCGGCGGTGCAGGGCCATGCCCGTCTGGCCTCCGGCGGCCTGGCAGAAGAGATCGAGCGGTTGCGAGCCGAGCCCGGGGAGAGCGAGATCGCGATCGGCGGCGCGACCCTCGCCGCCGAGGCGGCCGCGTTGGGTCTGATCGACGAGTACCGGACCGTGGTCTATCCGGTGCTGGTCGGCGGCGGCGTCCCGTTCTTTCCCCGACGCGAGCGCCGGGTGGATCTCGAACTCGTCGAGACCCGCACCTTCAACTCACGATTCGTCTACCTCCGCTACCGCGTGGCGCGTTAGCCGGCCCGTCCGCCGATAAGGGGAGACCTCCAGAGCTACGGCTTCCGTCCGTCCATTTGCGGGGGCGGGCGGACTCGCGGCATGGAGCGGCGGCACCACCACGGTGCGGGAGACGCTGGACGAGACAGCAGTCCACTGTGCAGTACGCCAAGAGTTGGGGAGCCGCCTCCACCCGGTGACCGGAGTGCTTTGCGACTACTTCTTGTGCGAGTACCTGGCGGGCGAGGCCGCCAATGCCGACGCTGCCGAGAACGCGGACGTCATGTGGGTTCCGAAATACTCACTCACCCTGTTCATCCCCGTCGATACGATCTTCCCACCCGTCTTGGCCGTTCTGGAGGAGCAGACGTGACGCAGCGGAACCCTGAGGAGCGACCGGGCATCGCCGCGGCCATCGTGGTGCACGAGGGCCGCGTTCTCATGGTCCGACGGCGAGTCGGCGAGGGACAGCTCTCGTGGCAGTTCCCGGCCGGCGAGGTCGAGCCCAACGAAGCCCAGGAGGATGCAGCAGTACGGGAAACCCAGGAGGAGACGGGGCTCACCGTGAAGGCAGTGAAGCTGCTGGGCGAGCGGATTCACCCAGCCACCGACCGCCTGATGTACTACACCGCCTGCGAGGTGGTCGGCGGTGACGCGCACGTGGCGGACACCGACGAGCTCGCCGAGCTTGCGTGGGTTGCCCACGCCGACATCCCGCAGTACGTCCCGTACGGGCTGTTCGAGCCGGTGCAGGAACACCTCGACTCGGCGTTGAACCGCTGACGGCGACTGTCGGCGTGCAACACCTCTGGGGGCCAACGCGTTTCGGCGTTGGGGGTAGGTGGTGCGGAAGTGATGCAAGGCCCCTAGTGCGGTCTAGACAACAAATAAGCCCCAGGTCCTTGACCTGGGGCTTTGCTGTGGAGCGGGTGACGAGAATCGAACTCGCGCTCTAAGCTTGGGAATCTTGAGCCGGATCAACCGATGAGCCTGTGACCTGGGCAGGAGCAGGGCTTCTGTCCAGGATGTGCCTCGCTCGTTGACCGCTGTTGACCGTGGGTATCCGCCGTGGGTAGTGCGCAGGTGGTGCGCGGTCGGGATCGAACCAGCAACCTCCCGCTTCCCAGGCCGTGTCTGCCCTTGCGCGAGCATTCCTGTTGTCCAGCTCACCGGCGCATGCTGAACTGATCCACGTACGGGGGGCCGAGGAAAGGGCTGGCACATGACTGCGGTGCTCAGCACGGGGTGGGACAGTGTACGGCAGCGGGCCAGGCTCAGCGCCCAGGCGCCCGGGGGCACTGTCCCGGCAGAGCGGCTGACCGCGCTCGGGCGGGCAGAGCTGCTTGGGCGGCTGCGCTGGGAAGTCATCCAGGGTGGCTCTCTGTTCCTGAGCTATCCCCAACTGCTTGATGGAGCCGTCTTCGCCGCGCTCGGGCCCGACAAACTCCTCGACGAGTTGGCGATTCGGGCAATCGGCGGTGGTGCGGTGCTGCCGATCCGGGTGAACTCCCGGAACGCGGACATGGCCGGGCAGCTGATCGCGATGCTCTCGACCGGTTTCCTCTTCTCCTCCCTCCCGATCCCCGACGAACAGTGCCTGCGACTCCAGCGGGAGCTGGCTGCCCGCGCGGACAGCGAGGCTGCGGTCGCAGCCCTCGCCGCGGAGGGCCCGGTCGGCATGGCGGACCGGCTGCTGGCGGCGACGGGTGTCCTCGACACTCCGCTGCGGCGGCGCACGGTCACCCGTTGGCGTGCCTGGCTGGAGGCCGCCGAGCACGGCCTGCTGGAGGTCAGTCCCCTAGTGCCGGCCGACTATGCGACCGCGTACGCGATGCGGCCCCCGCCGCGCCCGGAGGACATGGCCAGTCACGCGGGTCGGGCGGTGCTCGCTGCCTGGACCAGCGGGGAGCTCGACGTGAGCGGCCTGCCCAACCGTAGCCGCCTTTACGAGAGCTTGGACTCCCTGCTGCGCTCCGGTGACCCCACGGCGCAAGCGGACGAACAGATGCTGCGCGAGTCCTTCGACGAGACGTATTACCGAGCCATTGCGGCAAGCGAAGGCTGCCTGCTCGGGATGCCCTCGCCTCGACGCGGCGTCCGACGCCGGGAGGCAGCGACGCTGGGGGAGCAGACACCGGTCGTGGCCTATCCGACCCGGTTCGAGCTGCGGCTCGGCAAGATGAGCGTGGAGCAATGGCAGCGTTACACCGATGACGCGGCAGACGCTCTCACCAGTTGGTGGCAGCGGCGCGACCTCGTCGCGCTGCAGGAGGTGGGCGACCTGCTCGGGGAGCGTACGAAGGAGCCACCACCCGGTGGCTTGGACGAGGTGCCGGTGACCCGTCTCCAGCGGTTCGTACAGACCACACGCGGGGTCACGGCTCAGATGGTTGCGGGTGGCGGGATAGGCCTGGCGACCAGCCCGCTCGGGGAGGGGGCAGCCGCAGGGGTCGCGGCTGGCGCAGGCGGAGTGCTGGTGCCGGTCGTCGTCGCGGCCGTATCCGCCGGGCTGCCCCGCCTGACCGGCTTCCGAGGGCGGTGCGACGTGATAGAGCTCCCTGGAGTCCTCGAAGGAGGGCCTGATGGACACTGAGGCGCCACGCACGCACACCCACAGGGCCTTCGCTGATGCCGAGGGCGGGCGGTGGTGCGAGGTGTACCTCGATACCTACCTCTTGCCGTCCGGCGTCGAGACTGTCCGGCACCGCATCCGTGTCGGCGGCGGCCGTACAGGAGTTGTGGTGCTGGCCCGACGAGGTGACGACATTCTCATGGTCCGCCAGTGGCGACCGACCGTTGGCAGGTGGGCCTGGGAACTGCCGCGAGGTTTCGGCGAGACCGATCCTGCGTCGGACGCGCTGCGCGAACTGGCTGAGGAGACGGGACTGATGGGCTCCACAGCGGCTGTAGTGGCGTACCTGGACATCGACTCCGGCATGTTGGAGAACGAGGTTGCCGTTGTCGAGGTCACGGTTCAGGGTGACGCCCCACTGAGCCCCGGCTCGGTCGGCGACGGTGAGATAGCCGCCGCGCGCTGGTGGTCTGCGCGCGAAATCGCGAAGGCGATCCGTACGGGAGAGCTGCGGGATGGCTTCACGCTCGCCGCGCTCGGGGTATCCACCGCTGCCCGTGGCTAGGCAGGGTGGGCGGCCCGACGCATCCCCCTCGGTGGTTGCCCTCGCGTGGCGTCTGGCGATCGGTGCCCATGACCAGCGAGGACGTACAGGGTAAGGGCCCACAGGGCGGCTGCACCTATCCGTCAGCGTTCGCCACCGTTGATGTCAGCAGGAGCCGTTCCCACGGGAAGTAGATGCGAACTGGCAGCCAGCAATTCCGGGTATGGCTCGGCCATGCGGGCCGCTTCCATGGCCGACGCAATCAGCAAGGGGAAGCCCTTAGGAAGGGTCCATTGCCCCAAGACGAGGGACCTGACCGTTGGACCGAAGAACGACGGCACCCCAGTAGAAGACCCAGCCCAACGACACCGCCTGGGTGCGACGGATCCCCAGTTCGCAGTCAACGGAGTCGCGCAACTCTCAGCAATCAACGGTCGGGCAGGGTGCGTACCGTCTCGCATAGGAGCCGCATCCTGGTGCGTCCTGTTCGCAGCCCGGACGTTGAAAGACCGGGCCCGCCCGCCGGTGGGAGCCCAAACGCCTGCGGCTGCTCTCCGCCGCCCAGCTCATCACGACCGGCCGCTGCCGCATTTTCCGCCTCGTCCGTCACTGGCCCTGGACCGACGTGATCACCAGCGGGCTCGAACGGCTGGTGGGTGGGGTGGATGGCTCCCGTACGCCACGGCGGCGGCGCGCCTTCTCAGCGGTTGCCCGCGTCCGAGTCTCTGGTTACAGTTATTTCAGATGTCTCTCGTCGGGGTCAGTGATTGGAGGCGGTCATGGCTCGTTCCAGCGTTCTTGCCCGTGCTGAGAAGGTCGAACCTAACCCCTCGCACCAGCCTGCGCTCGCCGCTGCTGCTCGGATGGCTCCGGACTCGGTTGAGCTCTTGGTGCGCACCCCGGACGGCGGCGAACTGGCACTGCCGATTGAGCTGGTCCGTGTTCTTCTGGCCTCGGCCGGTGAGCTGGCCCGCGGGCATGCGGTTACGGTCCTGGCGTCCGAGGTCCAGGTGTCGCCTGCTGAGGCCGCTGAACTTCTGGGTCTGTCCAGGCCGTTCGTCGCCCGTCTGCTCGACGCCGGAGACATCCCCTCGACGAATCTTCCCGGTAGTAATCACCGTGTGGTCCGCCTTGCGGACGTGCTGGCTTTCCAGCAGCGGCGTGAGCGCCGCAGGGAGGGGCGGCGTCAGATCGCCGATGCCTTGGCAGACACCGACCTGCCCGATTGATGCGGGTGTCACCGGTAGTCGTCAAGGAGAAAGAGGCGAAGCGTGGCAGCACGGGTTTTCGTGGACACCAACGTGTTGTTTCCGTTCTCGGTCATGGACGTGATGCTGACGCTCACGGAGGACTCCGTCCACGAGATTGTGTGGTCCGATCGGCTGCTCGCGGAGTGGGAGCGGGTCATCGTCCGGGAAGGAAAGCGTTCGGCGGAGTCCGCTGCCGCGGTTGCCTAAGCCGTTCGGCGGTTCTTTGCCGACTGCGAGATCCCGGCGGCTGCCTACGGGCACCTTGTGGATGAAATGCCGGGCGATGACCCTGATGATCGGCACCACGCGGCAGCAGCCGTCGCTGCGGGGGTGGATGCGTTGGTCACGTGGAACCTTGCCGACTTTCCTGCGAGTGATTTGGCTGAGCACGGAGTGCGGGTGATCGACCCGGATTCGTACCTGTGCGGGCTGTACGGCGAGTTGCCACATGAGGTGGCGGAGACGGTGGTCCGGCTCGCCGGAGAGAATCGCAACCCGCCAGTCACCATCGGCGATGCCGTCGCCCGCCTGGCGAAGGCTGGCTTGCCGCGCTTCGCGGACCTTCTGACGCGGCACCTTGGGCATCGCGCGCGGTGACGCGGCCGTCAGCGGGCGGTGGCCTCAGGGGGATGGCGCATCGCAGGTTGTTGAAGCGCGGTCATATCACCCTCGGCCTCATCTCGGCCGCGGAAGCTCACAGAAAGCCAACCACGTGCGGCGCGGAAGGGCCGTCAGCGGGCCGCGAGGAGCCTTCTAGTGCGCGACGCCTCATGCGGTCTAGACAACAGAAAAGCCCCGGGCCTGTGGCCTGGGGCTTTTTCTATGGAGCGGGTGACGAGAATCGAACTCGCGCTCTGAGCTTGGGAATCACCCGGCACTTGGGCATGGTTATGCCGCCTGACCTGCGAAAAGGCCCGCTGGCGGCACCATTTCAGCTGCCTATGCGTGACCCGTATTGACCGCTGTTCACCGCTTCTGCTGGCACGTTGTGGCACGGGTCGCCGCCTGCGACGCCTCGTCGCACGGGGCGGTGCTCGCCGGACATAGCGTCAATCCAGCACGACGGTTTATGCTCGAACTGTGCGAGCCGCGAGTGATCCCTTGACCGAGGTCGAGAAGTCCGAGCTGGATGAGGCCGTCAAGGCCGTCCGCCGGGCGGAGCGGGCCCTCGCGTGTGCGCAGGAGCGCCTCAACCGCACGGCGGGTCGCATCGGCTCCCTCGACCGCTACGGGCAGAAGGCCGCGGTCGGGCGCCGCGTCGGCTGGTCCCGCCAGCACGTCACCACTCTCGCCAACGCCTACCGGGCAGGCGAACCGCACGAGGAAGAGAGGACCGAAGCCGCATGAGCACCGCGCCCCAGCCGTCCGCTGTTCCCCAGCCGCCTGTCCAGCCTGAGGCCATCCGCGCCGCCCTCGCCCGGGTCGCCCCGCACCTGCTCGACGACTTCGACCGCGACCGCGCGGCCAGCACCGCCCGCGCGCGTGCCGAGGTGTCCGCCGGGCCCCTCCGCACCTTCACTGAGGCATGGGCCGTCGAAGTGGCCATTGCCCGACATCCGGAGACCGCCGCCCGACTTCACGCCCTGGAGGCCCGGGCCGCCGAGGTCACCGACCTCGGCGAGGCCCGCGACATCGCCGCCGAGATCAGCCGCATCCGCAACGCCGCCGCGGCCGAGGCAGGCATCCGTACCGTCGGCGGGACCGCCCGGTGACCGACGAGCGTTGGGTGTGGGAGTACGCATTCCACACCGAGGACGAGGCCGGCTACCCGAAAGCCGTGCGCGACGAGGTGAAAGCCGTCGCTGACCAGATCGTCGAACTTGCCTGCCTTGGCATCGACCCCGCCGATCTCGGCGAACCCACCCCCGGGACTGCCCGCCGTCACATGCTCCCCTCCGGCGGCTGGTTCGAGACCCAGGCGCTCCCGCGGATGAGGCCGCGTCTCCTGGCCGTGGTCCTGGTCGTGCCGCCGCCGCACCTGCTCTGACGCAGGAGACCACCTCCGCCGCGCTCGGCTTGCGACGCATTGCCTCCTCCTGCCCGGCTACGACACACCACGCGGCGTCCAGACCGAGGACAGCGGTGCCCCCAGGTGGTTGTGCCCAGCACGAGAGGAGAGCGGGGAGAGGGGCAGGTGGCGCGGGGCCCTAATGCGGTCTTACAACAACAAAGCCCCCCAGCCTTCGGTCTGGGGCTCTTTCATGGAGCGGGTGACGAGAATCGAACTCGCGCTCTGAGCTTGGGAATCACCGATTGAATCCGGCGAGTTGAACCTACGAGCTGCACTTGCGGCGTCGCGGTGGCCGGTCGCGGCGGCCCGCTGTTATCAGATTGGGCAGCGTCGGGGGCACGTCGCTGGTGAACGTGAATGTGCCTACGATGTCGAGTCGTCAGGTAGTCGGCTTGCCGTGGATGTGGGGAGGCGGCGTGAAGGTTCCAGTGGCCTTGATCGGCTCTCGGGTGGAGCGCACATCATTTGATCAGCAGGTGCGGCTGAGCCTGTGCGACCTCGATCCGGACGAGGGATACCGGCTGGATGCCGAGCTGGTAGTGGAGACGCCGTTCCTGTTCCGGGATGCTGCCGGCGAGTGGCACGAGCTGGACCCAGGCACAGGTGTGAGCCTCGCACCCGTCCTGGCGCTCTACGGACAGTCGGTCACTTCAGTCGACGTGCGTGACCGTGGCGCGTTGGTCGTCGACTTCCAAGACGGCGCCAGTCTCTGGGTCGGCCCAGACCCACAGTTCGAGTCCTGGCATCTGACCGGACACGGAATCGACCCGATCATGGTCGGCCCTGGGGGCGAGGACTACTGGGTGCGCTGACTGACGCCGGCATGGGTGGGGCGGGTGACCTCCTCGGCGCCTACGGTCCGATGCGGCCCGAGGAGCAAGCCGAACTCCGCCGCGAAGACGTCGACCTGGAGGTGATGACCATCCCTGTGCACATGGCCGCGCCCGAAGGAGCCTTCTGATGCGGATCTGGTGCGCGACGCCTACTGCGGGCTAGACAACAGGGAAGCCCCGGGCCTGTGGCCTGGGGCTTCTGCGTGGAGCGGGTGACGAGAATCGAACTCGCGCTCTGAGCTTGGGAATCACCGCGCTTCGACGGTCGACTCTGAGCCCTGACCAGGAACAACGGATGTTGGAGGCAAGCCCGGGAGCCAGCTCCAGCACCCGCTGTTGACCGTGGTTCCCCGCTTCGTCGGGCACGGATCGGGCACGGCGACGTTCTGATCCGTAGCTCTAGCCGGATCGGTCAGCGACGGTCATACCGGCCGCTTCATGGGCCCAGAGGGGCGCTATCGGACAGAGGCATTCGTTGAGGTTGCGGTACTGCGCTGCTGTACACGCCCCGCGAAGAGAACTGTCGTCAACGCGAGGACATCCGCGTACGCGCTGACCACTTCAGCCGCTACACCCCACGTGATCACGACGACTACCACCACCGTCACTACCCACACTTTCAAGCTGGGGTTTGACAGGCACCACGGGGTAAGGGTCACACTCATGCTTGAGCCTCCAAAGGGGTTCGTGGCCCACTCTGTCGCCTCGCCGGGAAGCCTGTGCGGCAGGGTGGGCTTTGCCGTGTGCCCATGATGAGGGATCTCAAGTCAGCTGTGCCAACCGCGTGTTGAGAAGGACCATCGTGAACTTGACGTCGGTATAGGACTCTTGCCAGAGAGATTAGCCACGGCGCGGGGCGCCATGCACCACCCGCCGACCTGGGAAAATGCTGCACGACTGAAATCCCATATCACACACCCGCAGACACACAGCCCACTATCTTGATCATTTAGTAAGTGGCCAAATATTTAGCCACCCTTTCACCCAGCTACGCCCCCAATTGCACCGTGATGGAGATCACAGAAGAAAAAAGGGAGGCTGGGCGATCTGCCACCGAATTTGCGGTGCACGTAACCTCCGCGGTCGGCGTAGCGGCTTTGGCCGGTGTCCTGCCTGGTTCGGGGCCGGGCATGATCAGGGGGCCTTACGCTGGCCCGCGAAATCGGGCAGCCCTTGGCCTGCCCGCTGTTGTGCCCGATTGGCCCCCTGGTCTTGCTAGGCGCGGGTCCCGAACCAGGGAGGTGGCTAAAGCCGTGGAGCCGTCCGTCCCCAGCCCTGGCCTGGTTTTTCGCCCCTTTGTGGGCGCGGGTGGGTGACGGACGTGCGTCCCCGGTGGCGAAGACATGGAGGGGCAAGTGCGGACGGCGCCCGCCCGGCGCCGCCGCGCTTGCGCGGCACCTCAGATCTTTGATTTAACTGCTACCGCAGTTCAGGAGGCCGGGAACACAGACGCCCCAGTGTCTACGTGTGCTGCTTCGCCCGCGGCCTGCCTCATCCGGTCTCGTGGACCTGGTGGCGTGGCTGGCCTGTTGGGGGTCGATCGGGCACGCTGCGGGCAGACCAGGAGGGCTATCCGTGTTCGCGTGCGCCGTGTACTGGCAGGCGATGATCTCGCTCGGAAACCTGCCCGGTCCACGTGGCCGGGCAGCGCGCGCAGCGCGCCTTGATGAAGTAGAGAAACTCTTACCGCGCTGCTCGCTCAGCTTGTTCTTTATCTTCCGGCCTCGACGCCGAAGGTTGGGCAGGCAGCCGCGTGAACGTTGATCTGTGACGCGCCACAGCGCTCTGACCTGGCAAGATGCTCACATGGAAACTGGGTTGCCCTGGGGAGCTACACCAACCGTCGATCTCCGCCTGTGGCGTGCTGACGCGATCGTGCTGTTCGACTGGCTGATGAGCACCGACCTGAACACCGTACCGATCACGCACCCGGCTCAGAAGCAGGCTCTCGCGGACCTACTGGCACGCCTGGAGGAGCTGGACATCATCGAGTCCACCGATGAAGAGATCGCCGCAGCCCAGGCCGAGGTAGCCAAGAACATGGGTTGGTAGGCACTCGCTTGAACTTGACGTTTAACCTCATGGGCAGTTCGCGCTTGGAGGGCCCGTACGCGGGCAAGATCCTTACGGCCGTGGTCCCCAGCCCTAGCCAACTCGCCAACTGGGGGATCCAATGAGCCGTCTCCGTCTCCTCAAGGCCCTGTGGTGGGACGACGAAGAAGCTGTCATCAGCTTGTTTGCAGCAGCCCCTTCCGCTGAACCCTTCGATCTCACCTTTGACATCGATGGGTGCTCCCCAGACCGAATCGCCACGTATCACCTCGAAGATGTCGAACACGTCCTGACTGGCCTCAAGGTGGTCGAGTACGATCTGTCCTTCAGCGCGCTGCCCGCCGAGCTCGGGCCTTACCTCGAAGCATGCCTTGAACAGGTCTGCGCGCGGGGAGCCAGGGTTGCCTGGCTGGGATTCGAAGGCTCATTCCACTACGACCACCTACTTATGGATTCCGTCGCACGGATGCTCTACGGCGTCGCGGCGCAGGGTCAGCCCACGGTGCTCATGCTGGACGACGACCTGCGGGCTGGCTCCGCATGGCCGAGGATCCTCGATTCCTACAGGTCCAAGCTCCTGAACGGGTGACTTGCTGATCACGTCTCTGGAGCGGAGTCGTTGGAGACGAACTGCGTCCGACTGCCGTCCCCGCGTATCCCGTCGGCGAGGAGACCTGGTGGTTTTTGGGCCAAGACGTCCTTGTGCGCGATGACGACGGCGCGGCCATGGGTCTGCTCGACGGCTTGACCGAACAGTGGCAGGCATCGCTCGATGAGAGAGCGGCGATGCATCCGCGATCAGCGGTCGGGAGCCTCGACGAGCTGCTGAAGAATTTCCGGTAGTTCGCCGCTGAAAAGGGCCGTGCCGTCCCACGGCGGTCCCCACGGAAGTGCCCGACCGCTGGCGACGGGGGATGCACCAGCGATCGGGCACTTCCCACATTAACAAGGCTTTTGCTCAGTGGGAACCAAGTGCCCTGTGAAAGCAAGCCATTTGTTCCTCGTGTCACGCATCTCGGACTGCCTGCATGCCGCGACCTCTAGGGAATGAGGTCAGCCGAGCCTCTGCTCGACTACTGGTCGCACGGAGGCTCGTACGAGAGACGGGGCAGATACTCGGCCCATCTATCCGCCGTCAGCACCCCTCGTGTGGTCGAGCAGATGCGGCGAACGGCGTCTTCGATGTTGAGGTTCCACAGCCGGACCGTATCGGTACCGCTCGACACTCCCAGCATGCGGCTCCCCGGGCTGAACGACAGGAAATTACCCGTTTTGGCATTGGGGCTCATCGATTGACCGATGGGGGCGGCCTTGGAAGGAACGGTGATGTTCCAGAGCCGGACCATGTTGTCGTTGCCCCCGCTGGCAAGGGTGCGGCCGTTCCGGCTGAACGTCAGAGACACGACGGCTCCGGTGTGGCCGGTCAGAGGAGAACCAAGTCTGGATCCCTTGCGTGGGTCTGCGATGTTCCAGAGCTGAACCGTGTTGTCGTCGCTGCCGCTGGCCAGCGTGTGGCCGTCAGCGCTGTAGGCGAGCGTGTTGATGGGGCCGAGGTGCCCCGTGAGTGGCGCGCCGAGTCGGGTCGTCTGACGCGGGTCGGACACGTTCCAGAGCAGGATGGTGTCGTCCGCACTTCCGCTGGCGAGAGTCCGGCCGTCCGGGCTGAAGGCGATGGAGTTGACGTAGCCCTTGTGGCCGGCGAGCGGTGCACCGAGCGGAACGAGGCGGGACGGATCGCTGACGTTCCACAGCTGTATGGTCCGGTCGTCATGGGGGGTTGCCAGCGTGCGCCCATCCGGGCTGAACGCTATCGTGCCAGGGCCCGCGAACCGCGTGCGCAGTGCGACTGGCTGTCCGTGGGGCCGAGGTCGGGTCGGGTCGGATACGTTCCACAGTTGCACAGCGCGGCGTCCTGTCAGCACCGCCAGTGTGTAGCCCCTGGGTGAGAACACCAGTGAACGGGCATCGCCCTGCCCCGGCATGAATGGTTTGCTGAGCAGGACGGGCTGCTTCGGGGCCTCCACGTTCCACAGCCGGACTCGTCCGTCGCGTGCGGCCGTGGCGAGTACCCCGCCATCGGGGCGGAACGCTCCGATGCGGCCGATCATGTCCGACGTGGGTATCGACCACAAACGGACCTTGTTGTCCCCGCTCCCCGTGGCCAGGGTCTTCCCGTCCGGGCTGAAGCCCAGTGCGTAGATCTCGCCGCTGCTCCCTGCGAGAGGTTCGCCTACCTGTGACGGATACGCGGGATCGCTGACGTTCCAGAGGCTCGCCGTGCTGTCCGCGCTGGCAGCGGCGAGCATGGCGCCGTCGGGGCTGAAGGCAACGGACCACACAGGGCCGGTGTGCCCGGTGAGCGGTGCGCTGAGCGGTGATGCCTGCCGTGGCCCGGCCGTGTTCCAGAGCCGGATGCTGTTGTCCGAGCTGCCGCTGGCGAGAGTCCGGCCGTCGGGGCTGAAGGCCACGGAGTGCACCGTGTCCGTATGACCTCTCAGCACGGCTTCTTTCGCGGCTGGTTGATGCCGGTCGGATATGTCCCACAGCCTGATCGTGTTGTCATCGCCACCGGTGGCGAGGGTCCGCCCGTCGGGGCTGAAGGCCAGGGAACGTACCGCGTCGGAATGCCCGCTCAGAGCGCTGAGCGCCTGCGGTCGGCGAGGGTCGGTCATGTCCCACAGACGAACGGTGTGATCTTCACTGGCGGAGGCCAGAGTGCGTCCGTCCGGACTGAAGGCGAGAAGGTAGATGGTGCTGTCATGGCCGGTCAGGGGCGCACCGATCTGCCGTGGGCGGCCCGGGTCCCGCACATTCCACAGCCGGATCGTGCCATCGTCTCCGGCACTCGCGAGAGTGCGGCCGTCCGGGCTGAAGATGGCGCTGCTCACCCAACTCGTGTGGCCGGTGAGTGGTTTGCCCAACGGCATCGGGTGGCTCGGATCCGCCACATCCCACAGTCGAACGGTCCGGTCGTAGCTGGCGGTGGCCAGGAGCCGTCCGTTCGGGCTGAACGAGGTGAGATAGACGGCGCCGGTGTGGCCGAGGAGCGGTGAGGCAAGCGGCGCGTTCACTATGGAGAGCAGCCGGTTGCGGGCGCCTTCGTCATCCGGGCGCAATCGATGTGCGACCAGGTTGAGTTGAGCGGCCAGGGACGGGTCCGTGTTCTGAACGCGGTCCGCTTCGGCGAGCACCTGCTCGAATACGGCGTCGTTCCGCTGCTGCCAGGCGACGACCGCTGAACTGGCAGCCAGGATCGCCAGAACGACGAGAGCTGCCACCGCGCTGCGGCCGATCCAGACCATGCGCTTGCGCAGCCGGACGGAGGCGGTCAGAAACTCCACCGCGCTGCGGGTCAGGAAGGTGTCGTCGGCGGAATCCGCCCAGCAGCGGGCCTGCTCCAGACGGGAGCCCCGATACAGCAGGGACGGGTCACGGTCAGACTCCTGCCAGGCTCTGCCGTCTTCTTCCAGGCGCTGGCGAAGCAGGTGGTCGTTCCTGCCGTCGTCGATCCAGTCGCGAAGGCGTGGCCAGGCGTGGAGCAATGCCTCATGGGTGATCTCCACAGTCTCGGCGTCGAGTGTCACCAATCGGGCTCGTACCAGTGCTTCGAGTGACTGTTCCGTCTTCTGGGAGTCTGAGGCCTCTTCGGCCAGCTGGCGCCGCGTCCCTCGCCGACGGGTGGCCTGCGTGTCCTCGCCCAGCCGGACGAGTCTGAGCAGGAGGAGCCTCGCGGCCTCGCGCGACGCCGGATCCAGGCTGGACCACGCCTGCTCGGCTGTCGCCGCCACTGCTCCCTGGATACCGCCTGCCGCGCGATAGCCGGCCAGTGTCAGCCGCCCCGCCTTGCGTCGCTGCCAAGTGGCGAGCATGGCGTGGGAGAGGAGCGGCAGCACCCCGGCATCGTGGGCCCCGCGGGGGCCGCCGGTGCTCACTTCTCGGACGATCAGTTCCGCGAGTCCCGTTTCGAGCTCCAGGCCCACGGCCTTGGCCGGTCTGGTCACCGCTTCGCGCAGCTCCGCAGCCGACAACGGACCGAGCACCATATGGCGGTGTTGCAGCGCGTCGGCCAGTTCGGGATACCCGAGGCAAAGTTCGTAGAAGTCTGCGCGTATACCGAGGACGACAAGCGCGGGGGCAGGCTCACCCGGGTCGGGCGACGTGCACGCGGCGTGGAGGATCTGGATGAACCTGCGCCTGCTTGTCTCACTCAAGCAGAGCGTGAACGTTTCCTCGAACTGATCCACGATGACGACCGGACGTGCGGCGGGTGCGGGCGACTTGCGTCGTGCCCAGCTGGCGACTGCTTCTCTCACCCGGCGCCCGATTTGGGAATCCCCGGCTTCCATCGCCGTGGGGGCCATGCCAGCGACGATGCTCGCGAGTTCGGGGATGTGGTGAATCAGCTCAGCGAGAGGGTCGGATCCCGGCACGAGTTGAAGCACTGTCCGTGCCCGGCTCTCTGGCTCTTCCCCGGCATCGTCCTTCAACGCAGGTACCAGACCGGCGTTCAGCAAGGAGGACTTTCCCGCCCCCGAGGCGCCCACGAGCATGACCAAGCCGCCCGTCTTCTCCGCCGCGCGGAGCTGGGTGACGAGGGCATCCGTGCTTCGCTCCCGACCGAAGAACCAATTGGCGTCCTGCGGGCGGTACGCAGCGAGGCCCCGGTACGGACACACCACTGCGGGGACGGTCGGCGCGTCGACCGGGGGGACCTCGTCTTCCGCGGCGGATGCCGCGACGCGGTCACCGACCGGGTCGGCTACCGCGCGTTCCCAGAGAAGGTGCCACTCGTCCAGGTCGTACAGCGCCTTGGACACCGGTGTGGGCCGGGAGCGGCGTGCTTCGGGGATGAGGATGTGCAGTACTGCCGCGAGGGCGGCGAACTGCGCCGGTACGTTCTTGGCTCGTCGCCAGTCGCTGATCCGCTGAGCGGACACCCGTACAGGGCGCCCTCGCTCATCGACACGCTGGAGGCGGACGACCGACTCGGACACGCGTTTGAGTGGAGGGTTGCCGGCTTCCTTGTACAGCAGTGCGAGACGCTCCGCGAAGACTGTGCGTATCCCTGAGTCGGAACTCAAGGCCCCCACCCCTCACTTCCAATCGCATTGGGCGTCCGGACCGGAAAACCCACTCTATACGGCTGACCTGCGGCGAAGCCGTTTGACGGGCGCTTAAACCGCCTTGGTGTCAGTCGAAGATGGCAGGATCGGCATTCGTAAGCGAATCAGCCGCGCGGTGTGAATCAGCCATCCGTTCAGAGACGCAGAGCCAACGCGTCAACCACGGAGCCGGCCCTACCTCGATCCTCATCGCAGCGGCGTGGATCGCTGTCGGACCCACCGTTCGGTACCGGTCCCCACGAGGGGAGGGACCGGTGCCGAACGACGCGGGCGATCACCGACCGGGCAGAGAAGAGGGGGCGGCCTCTCCATCCTGAAGGGGCCTCCCTCGTCGATCGAGTCTCATCGATCGAGCACGAGCCCTCAGGGGTACTTCCGTGTGACGCGGCTCGCGGCCCACTCCCCGGGAGTGCGATTTCCATGATCCACTCCCCGCTCACTCCCCGGGTGTGGTCGAACAGTCAGGAGCCGTTGCTGTTTCCCTCGCGCTGGGCAGAGGGCAGCAGGAGATCCCGCTCAGGATGCCTCTCACCCGAAACGCGACCGTCCACGCCAAGGTCCACCCGGGCCGCCTCGTGGAAGTCGTTGATCGCACGGAAGGTCGCGCGATTCCGCTCGCGCCAGTCCTCCAAGGCGCCGGCGACCTTCCCGGTGGCTTGCCAATCGACCTGGAGGGCGACGGCGTTCAACTCATGAGCTGCCTCCACCACGTCGTCACCGGCGAGCAGCATGATCCGCTCGAATGCTCGCCCACGGACGCGGCCGGCCTCAGATATCTCCGCAAGCATCTCGCTATCGGGCTTGTCCCGCTCGCGCATGCCCTCCCGGCACTCGTAGAGGTGGACCGCCAAGAAGATGCAGGCTCGGACGCTGTCCACGTATCCCTCGTACGCTTCGAGCTTCTTGCTGTCCCAGCGAGTGACCAACTCGTGCTTCTTGCGCTGCCGTTCCATGGCATAGGTCGTGAGGTGTGTGGTGAGTGCACCCAGCAAGACCGCGGCGATCGTGACCCACTGCTCTGCGGCTCCCATGCATCCCCCAGACACGGCACTCATCAAGATGTCTGAAGGATCTTAGGAGTGGGCGCCGTATCCTGCGGTAGCAGGGTTGCCGCATGGCTGAAACATGAGGAGGCTGAGCAACTCTCTGCCTGTTTCGCCAGCTCACGTGCTCTGTGACACGGTGACTGCCGTGACACAACCTCCATGTTTCAGCCAGTCAGGTGCGAAGATCCTCGCGTGGTGTGGACACGGACGGGTAGGTAGAAGGGTGCCCGGCATCCGCTTCTGAGACTTGAAGGCGAGGGAGCGCCGTGCGGACCGCGAGCAGGTCTGGGAACAGCCCGGGCGTACCTCTTTGTCACATGCCTCCGGGCACATCGAAATGGAACCGGATAGAGCACCGACTGTTCTCCGCGATCACGATGAATTGGCGCGGCCACCCGATGACCAGCTACGAGGTCATCGTGCAGTCCATCGCCGCGACCACCACACGCACCGGGCTCACCGTCTACGCCGAACTGGACCCCGGCCGCTACCCCCACCGGGGTGAAGATCAGCGACGCCGAGCTGAACGCGGTACAGCTGACCGGCCACGCCTTCCACGGCGAATGGAACTACACCACCGTGCACCCCCAGCCCACCCAACCCGCGGATCCCGGCGGACCGGCCAGCAGTCTCAGCCGTGAGGCCCTGTCGCATCCCGCGCTAACCGGCATGACCGACACCGAACTGACCAGGCTGACCGCGGCCTTGGCCACACCCTGGCATGCGCTGCATGCCCCGGACCGTACCGCCCGCCGCGACGGCGGCACCCGACGCCGAGCCCCGGGCGGCGGCCGCAAAGCCAAACTGGACCTGGCCGACCGCGTCCTGGCCACCGTGCTGCACCAGCGCCTTGGCCTGTCGCCCGCCGCGCTCGCCCGCCTGTTCACCGTCAGCAAAGACACCATCCGCCAGGCCACCGGCGAAATCAGGCAGCTGATGGACCAGCACGGGCACACCCCCGAAACCGCGACGGCACACCTGACCACCCTCGTCGGCCTCCTCGTCTACGCCACCGCACACGGCGCCACCCTCACACCACAGGCGAAACCCACACCTTGATTCTTTACGAGCCCTTGGCAATCCCACGAATAGCGTCCTCGCGCAGGCCACCTGAAGCCAAGTCCAACTCGGGACAGGCGGGAACGCGAACGACGCCAGGCTTGCTTCGTTCTCGCAGTAACCTCCAGGACCTGCGCAAACGTCAGCTCAGTGTACTTTGGGACAGTTTGGAACGGCTTCGTGAATTGCGCATTCCGGTTGGTCCGCGACGTGCGCCGTAGGTCATCTGACAGATGGTCTGAATAATTCCGGCTTTTTTGGCTAGATCCCGATAAAGGTGCAGGTGAGGGGCAGGGTGGCATCCGGACGGATGTATAGAGTTCGCTCGAATACAGACGTTGAGAGGTATACGTGCTACAGATGAGATCCCGCACAGACGCTTGGACAAGATGGCGACTGATACGCTCAGTTTCCGTCTGCTTGGTGGGGGCGACTCTTGCGTCAGGGCTCCCTCTTGCGCCGTCCGTCGCAACCGCCGCGGTCCCCGCCGCCATGACATCGGACACTGTCGCCGACGGTTCTCTCAGCGAAGAGGATTACGCGCTCCAGCAGGCGAAGGCCACGGGCAATCCCTACGAACTCACCTCGGCGCGTACCGAGTCGTCCGACACCTGGGCACGGCCTGACGGAACCTGGTCCGTGCAGAGGCACGGCACTCCGGTGCGGCTACTGCGAGACGGCGCCTGGATCCCCACCGATCCCACGCTCACCACGGGGAGCGATGGGCGTGTGGTGCCCAAGGCCTCCGCTGTGGCCGTGTCCTTCTCCGGCGGCGGCAGCGGACCGCTGCTCTCCGGAGTCAAGGACGGGCGCACCCTTACGATGACGTGGCCCAAGGCGCTGCCGGCACCGACACT
>NZ_JBHXFA010000096.1:1965-29482 GCF_042724175.1 Streptomyces sp. NPDC127084 | reverse complement strand
GCCGGGGGCGCCGCCCCCGGCCCGGCGAGGGCCTGTGTCAGCCCAGGTCGCCCGACGCGGTGCGCTCGGCGAGCCTGACCAGGGTGCGGACCGCGGAGCCGGTGCCGCCCTTGGGGGTGTAGCCGTACGGGGCGCCCTCGTGGAAAGCCGGTCCCGCGATGTCGATGTGGGCCCAGGTGATGCCCTCGCCGACGAACTCCTTCAGGAAGAGACCGGCGACCAGGCCGCCGCCCATCCGCTCGCCCATGTTCGCGAGGTCGGCGGTCGGCGAGTCCATGCCCTTGCGCAGGTCGGCCGGGAGCGGCATCGGCCAGGAGTCCTCGCCGACCTCTTCCGCGATCTCGTGGATGGAGGTGCGGAACGCGTCGTCGTTGGCCATGATCCCGAAGCGGCGGTAGCCCAGCGCCAGGACCATCGCGCCGGTCAGCGTGGCCACGTCGACGATCGCGTCCGGGTTCTCCTCCGACGCCTTGGAGATCGCGTCGGCGAGCACGAGACGGCCCTCGGCGTCGGTGTTGAGCACCTCCACCGTCGTGCCGCTGTACATACGCAGAACGTCGCCCGGGCGGGTCGCGGTGCCGGACGGCATGTTCTCGGCGAGCGCCAGCCAGCCGGTGACGTTCACCTTCAGTCCGAGCCGCGCGGCCGTGACGACGGCGGCGAAGACGGTGGCGGCGCCGCTCATGTCGCACTTCATCGTCTCGTTGTGGCCGGCCGGCTTCAGCGAGATGCCGCCCGAGTCGTAGGTGATGCCCTTGCCGACGTAGGCCAGGGACTTCTCCGCCTGGGGGTGCGTGTAGACGAGCTTCACCAGACGCGGGCCGTTCGCCGCGCCCTGGCCGACGCCGAGGATGCCGCCGTAGCCGCCCTTGACGAGCGCCTTCTCGTCAAGGATCTGCACCTTGAGGCCGTGCTCCTTGCCGGCGGCGGCGGCGACGGCGGCGAACGACTCGGGGTAGAGGTCGTTCGGCGGGGTGTTGATCAGGTCGCGGGCGCGGTTGATCTCCTCGGTGAGCGCGATGGCGCGCTCGGCCGCGGCCTTGTACGCCTTGTCGCGAGGCTTGGCGCCGAGCAGCGCGACCTCGGCGAGGGGCTGCTTCTTGTCGCCGGCCTTGGCGTTCTTGCCGGTCTTGGCGCTCGCGGAGAGACCGCCGTTGCCGTCCTGGTACGCGGTGAAGGCGTACGCGCCCAGCAGAGCGCCCTCGGCGATCGCCTCGGCGTCCTCCGTCGCCTCGATCGGCAGCGCGAAGGCCGCCTTCTTCGTGCCGGTCAGGGCGCGTGCCGCGGAACCGGCGGCCCGCCGCAGGGTCTCGGCCTGGTACGTCTCGTCCTTCTCAGGGGCCGCGCCGAGGCCGACGGCCAGGACGACCGGCGCCTTGAGTCCGG
Source organism: Streptomyces sp. NPDC127084 (assembly GCF_042724175.1). Taxonomy (NCBI): domain Bacteria; kingdom Bacillati; phylum Actinomycetota; class Actinomycetes; order Kitasatosporales; family Streptomycetaceae; genus Streptomyces; species Streptomyces sp. NPDC127084. The sequence goes on along the minus strand of NZ_JBHXFA010000096.1, from coordinate 28,096 downwards.
ACGGCGCGGGCAATTTGGTCACTTCGCCCTCGGCACCGGAGGCGCCGAGGGTCTCCAGGACGGTGGCGAGCTTTCCGCCGAACGCCTTGTCCACGGCCTCCCCGCCCGGGGCGACGACAAGTCCGCTGCCGCCCTTCGGGCTCTTCGCGACGCCGACGACGATCGCGTCGGCGCGCAGCGTCGCCGCGCCGGCCGTGCTGAGAGTGAGAGCAGTCACGGTGGTGATTTCTCGCTTCCGTTTGTTGAGTTCCGTGGCCGAAGAGGTGGGGTCGGCCGTGCCCGGCGCATCGTAGATCGGGCGAGTCGGCGCGCCGGAACGAGCCTACGCGCGCCCGCGAGGTTCGCTCACACCAGCGGGCGTTCACCCTTCCGAGGTGTCTCTGACGCGATCACCACGAGAGGGAGTGAGTCCTACGTCACACTCGGGCGGAATGCGCAAGACGGCGATGCGCCGCTTTGCATGATTTCCACAGATCCTCCCCGGAAAATCCACACGGGGAGGCCTTCAAGGGGTGGGAGTGCGCCATGGCGTACGGATTCAGTTCGAGTGACCACGAACGAGGGGGGCCCGCGACGGATGGGGACGGGGCACACAAGCCGGGGGCGCGGTGCTCGATGAGCGCACAGGGTGCGAGCGGCACACAGCGCGCGGCGGGCGGACTGCGCGGGCGCGGCGGCAGGACGGCGGTCGCGCTCGCCGTGTCCTCCGCGTCCGCGCTGCTCGCCACGGCGCTGCCCGCCTCGAATGCCGCAGCGGCGGAAGACGCGACCGCACCGAGGATCGACCTCAAGGTGCTGGTCATCGACGACGGCGGCGAAGCGGTCGCGGCGGTCACCTCCGAGCTGCGCAGCACCGGGGTCCCGTACAGCGTGCTCGACCTCGACGCCCCCAACAGGCCGCAGATCAACGCGGCCTTCCTGAGCGACACGGTGAGCGGCCGCCCGCGCGCCAAGTACCAGGGCGTGGTGATGCCGAACGAGGCACCGTTCGGCACGAGCACGGCGGGCGCCGCCGAGCAGGCCGCGCTGGTCGCGTACGAGCAGACCTTCGGTATCCCCCAAGTCGACGCCTACACCTGGGCCCACCCCGGCGTCGGCCTGGACTACACCAGCGAGGGCGGCTGGTCCGGAACCCTCGACGGCACCGCCGCCGCTGTCACCACCGCAGGCCGCTCCGGGCCCTTCGCCTATCTCGACGGCGCGGTCACCTTCGAGGACAACTCCCCGTCGGTCCCCGAGAGCTACGGCTACCTGGCGCGCCCGCGCGAGGGCTTCACCAGCTATGTCGACGCGCCCGTCCCGGGCGGTGAGGGCCGCGCCAGCCTGCTCGGCGAGTACGCCCACGACGGGCGCCGCGAGCTGGTCGTGACCTTCGCGTACAACCAGAATCAGCGGCAGTTCCGGCTGCTGGCCCGGGGCATCGTGGAATGGCTCACCCAGGGCGTCCACCTCGGCCAGAGCCGCAACTACTTCGCCGTGCACGTGGACGACGTCTTCGCGTCCGACGCCCGCTGGGACAGCGAACGCAACTGCACGCCCGGCGACATCGACTGCGCCGGCGGCGAGGAGAGCACCACTCCGGACATCCGGATGACCGCCGCCGACGCGCAGTACGCCGCCCAGTGGCAGCAGTCCAGCGGCCTGACGCTGGACATGGTCTACAACGCGGGCTCGGGTGAGGAGTGGAAGGCGGAGCACGGCGGAACCGACGCGCTCACCGCGCAGCTGCTCGCCGACCGGGCCAGGTACCGCTGGGTCAACCACACCTACACGCACCCGTTCCTGGGCTGCGTACAGGACGTGGCCGTGGTCCCGTGGCAATGTGCCAAGGATGCCGCGGGCAACATCCGCTGGGTGAGCCGCGCCGATATCTCCGGGCAGATCCGCGACAACTACAACTGGGGCGTGACGAAGGGCCTCTCGGTCGACCGCGCCGAGCTGGTCACCGGTGAGCACTCGGGTCTGAAGACCCTGCCGCAGCAGCCGGTGGACAACCCCAACCTCGCCACCGCCCTTGCCGAGAACGGCGTCAAGTGGATCGCCAGCGACAACTCCCGGGAGTCGCAGCAGCGTTCGGTGGGCAGTGCGCTGACCGTGCCCCGGTATCCGATGAACGTGTACTACAACACGGGCACGGCGGCCGAGATGGCGGACGAGTACAACTGGATCTACACGACCCAGGCCGACGGCGGCAGCGGCATCTGCGAGTCCAACGCGGCATCCACCTGCCTGGACGAGCCGCTGGACGTCGAGACCGGATATGCGGACCACATCGTTCCGCAGGAAGTCCGGATCGCCCTCGGGCATGTCCTCGCCAACGATCCCCGCCCGCACTATGTGCACCAGTCCAACCTGGCGGAAGGACGGATCCTCTACCCGGTGCTCGACCGGATTCTCGGTGACTACCGAGACCTGTTCGCCGACAGCACGCCGGTGGTGAACCTCCGCCACCGCGACATCGGTACGGAGCTGAGCCGCCGTACCGCCTGGCAGCAGGCGCTCGACAACGGGCGGGTCACCGCCTACCGGATCGGCACCACCGTCACCGTGCAGGCGCCCTCCGGAGTGGCGATCCCGGTCACCACGCCCGAAGGCACCCGTAAGCAGCTCCTGCTGGGTACCGCCGCGTTCGGCACCGCCTACGCGGGCAAGCGGTCGGCCTGGACGTCACCGGAACTGCTGCAGTCCGCGGTCACCTTGAGGCTGCCCGCCTGACAACGGAGTCACCGGGTGGTGAGCCGGCGGGCTGATGAGCCGGCGTACGCCTGACGAATGGCACGTGTCAGCGATCATCCGTGACTGAAGGCGGCGTACCCCGGCAGCCGGCCGGGGTACGCCAACGGGCTCAGCGGGCGGGCGGACAGCGGACCCCGAAGCGCTGCCCGGTCACAGCGCCGCGAGCGCGACGAGTGCGGTCGTGGCCGCCGTCTCCTCGACCGCTCCGAACACATCGCCTGTCACCCCGCCGAAGCGGCGCACACAGCGCCGTAGCAGGAGTTCCGCCACGAGCAGCGCCACCGACGCGGCGACCACGGCCGCGACGGCGCGTCCCAGCGGGTCGGCCGCCGCGCCGGACAGGGCAGCCGAGCCCACGCCCACACCTGCCACCGCGGCGAGGATCAGCAGGACGGCCGCCGCGGCGGCCCGGCCCGGCACGGTGGCCGCCACGACCGCCCCCAGGCCCTCGGGCCTGGCCGCCGGTACGCCCACACGTGAGGCGAGGGTGAGGGCGAGTCGTGCCACCATCCCCGCGAGTACGGCCGCGCCCGCGCCCCAGGCCCAGTCGCCACCGTCCCTGCCGGCCCCGCCGTACAGTTCGGCCAGGGCCGCGACCTGCGCCAGCAGGGTGAACACCAGGGTGATCACCCCGAACGGACCGATGTCCGACTGCTTCATGATCCGCAGAGCGTCCGCAGCCGGCTTACCGCTGCCCAGCCCGTCCGCCGTGTCGGCGAGCCCGTCGAGATGCAGCCCACGGGTGAGCACGGCGGGCACGGCGGCCGTGGCCACCGCCGCGAGCAGCGGCCCCGCCCCCGCGACCAGGAGCAGCGCGCCCGCCACTGCGGCGCAGAGGCCGACGATCAGACCGGCCACGGGGGCGCACAGCATGCCCGCGCGCGCCGCCTCCCGGTCCCAGCGGGTGACCCGCACCGGCAGCACGGTGAGGGTGCCGAAGGCGAAGCGTATGCCGGTCACGGGCCCGGCGGCGGTCCTGGAGCTCATCGCGCGCAGGGTAGCCGGTTCACCCCGGCGGTAGATTGCGCATGACGGGCGAAACGGGAGCAGGCGGGCATGGGTGACTGGTTTTACCGCAACATCGTGGAGCCGGGAAAGCTCCCGCTGCTGCTCGCGCTGGCCTCTTTCGTGCTGACCTTCCTGATCACCCGGGTGGTCACCCGGATGATCAGGGCCGGCAGGGGCCCGTTCGGCAATGTCAGCTCCGGTGGGCTGCACATCCACCATGTGGTGCCCGGAGTGATCCTCACCGTGGTCGGCGGCTTCGGCTCGGTCGCCAGCAGTCAGCGCACCGGCGCGGGTACCGTCGTCTTCGCGCTGATCTTCGGGGTAGGTGCGGGACTCGTACTGGACGAGTTCGCGCTGATCCTGCATCTGGACGACGTCTACTGGACCAACGAGGGCCGCAAGAGCGTCGAGGCCGTGGTACTCACCGCATCCGTGCTGCTGCTCATCCTGGCCGGCTTCTCCCCGCTCGGCGTGGACAACCTCAGCGAGGACGAACGGGATGACCGCCGGGCCTTCCTGTCCTTCGTCGCCGTCAACTTCTGCTTTGTGCTGATCACCCTGGTGAAGGGCAAACTGCGGATGGCGGTCATCGGCGTCCTGGTGCCGTTCGTGGCGCTGTTCGGCGCGCTGCGGCTTGCCCGCCCCACCTCTCCCTGGGCCAAGCGCCTCTACCGGAACCGCCCGCGCTCCCGGGCGCGCGCGACGCTGCGCGCCTTTCGCCACGACAAGCGCTGGACGGGGCCGAGCCGCAGGTTTCAGGACCTGGTCGGCGGGGCTCCCGACCGGGTGCCGGCGGTCTCGGCCTCCGGTGACGGGGTGCCTGCCCTGGCTGGTGACGGGTCGTCCGCCCCGGGCAGGGAGGGGTCGTCCGGCCCGGGCAGGGAGGGGTCGTCCGGCCCGGGCAGGGAGGGGTCGTCCGCCCCGGGCAGGGAGGGGTCGTCCGCCCCGGGCAGTGAGGCCTCGGGCGACGCCGCCCGGGACGCGTCCCCCCGCGGCGCTCCGAGCGACACCCCCCGCGAGTCCGGTCCGCGCTGACCCGCGCGCTCCCGCCGGCGGCCACGCAAGGCCGTCACCGCGCACACCACCAGCACGGCGGCGATGGCCGCCAGATGCTCCTTGCCCGCCAGGTTGTTCTTGATGAAGATCTCGATCACCATCGCGGCGATCACCAGGTTCATCGTCAGCCAGGCCCGGTACCGGTAGCCCACGTACACGGCCAGACCGACGACGGCTGCCGACGGACCGGTGTCCACGATACGAGCGTCAGCGGCGGGCAGCCCCAGTGGGTTGTCCGGGCCCAGCGCGATCGCGATCCGCGCGTACAGCGTCCCGGCCAGCGTCGACGTATACGCGATCACCAGCGCCCGCAGTCGGCCCAGGCAGATCTCGGCGATCCCGAACACCAGCAGGATCTGGGCCAGCGCGCCCCACACCGGCAGATCGAGCGCCGGGACGAAGAGCGACAGCGGGGTGCGCAGCAGCGCCACCCACAGCGGGTACTCGGCCCGCACCGAGCCGATGGCCTGCACCGGCTCGTAGCCCCAGGACTGGTTCTGGACCAGCTGGAAGACCGCGGTCAGACAGACCGCGGTGATGGTCATCGGTACAGCCTTCCAGCGCCGTTCGTCCAGACCGGATCTGACCGCGTTGTAAAGCGGCCCCCACTCGCGGCGCGCGAAGGCGCGCGCGCCGACGGCGCTCGGTTCGAACGGCATGGATCGCGGCTCCCGGATGGGCAGGTATGTGGCCACGTTCGAAGACCGGTTCGGGCAGCGCGAGGTTGAGTGCCACCCGGGGTATTTCCGAACTTGTCCGGTCAGCCGTACGGTCGTCCGCGGAACGCGTCAGTCCGTTCGGTCCCCGGCATCCGGCCCGTCGCCCCCGGCGTCCGCTGCCTCGTCCCCGGCGTCCGCTGCCTCGTCCCCGGCGTCCGCCTTTCGCTCGGGCAGCTCCGCCGCGAGCGCCGCCGAAGCCTGCACGAACGGGAGCGCGAGCAGTGCCCCCGTCCCTTCGCCGACCGTCACACCCTGGTCGAGCAGCGGGCTGAGCGCCATCCGGTCCAGTGCCTTGGCCTGCGCCGGTTCCCCGCTGACCTGCCCCGCCAGCCACCAGTCCGGGGCCCGGAACGCCGCACGCTGCGCCACCAGGGCACACGCCGCCGACACCACACCGTCGAGGATCACCGGCAGCCGCCGTACCGCGGCCTGGAGCAGAAAGCCCGTGATCGCGGCGAGATCAGCACCGGCGACCGTGGCCAGCAGCTCAAGCTGGTCGCCCAGGACCGGCCTGGCGCGCCGCAGCGAGTCGCGGATCGCCGCGCACTTGCGCATCCAGGCGAGGTCGTCGATGGCGACACCGCCCCGACCCGTCACCACGGAGGCGTCGGTGCCGCACAACGCGGCGATGAGCGCGGACGCCGCGGTGGTGCCGCCCACGCTGAGATCGCCGATCACGACGAGGTCGGTGCCCGAATCGGCCTCCTCGTCGGCGACCGCCATCCCGAGGCGCACGGCCCGTTCCGCCTCGTCGCGGGTGAGGGCGTCCTCGATGTCGATCCGCCCGCTGCCGCGCCGCACCCGATGGCGTACGACGGCGTCGGGCAGCAGCTCCGGGTCGCAGTCGAGTCCGGCATCGACGACCCGCACCGGTACGTTCATCCGCCTGGCCAGCACCGCGACGGGGCTTGACCCATCCAGCACGTCCCGCACCAGGGTGTACGCGGTGCCCGCCGCCCGCCCCGACACACCCAGCTCGGCGATGCCGTGGTCCCCGGCGAACAGCACCGCCTTCGGGCGCTCCACGGGCCGTACGGGCACGTTCCCCTGGGCCGCCGCCAGCCACTCCCCGAGTTCGTCCAGCCGCCCGAGGGCACCGGGCGGCACGACCAGCCGCTCCCTGCGCTCCTCGGCGTCGCGCCGGACACCGGCGTCGGGGCGCTCGATCAGGTCGGAGAAGTCGTCGAGATTCAGCGAGCTCATTCGGCGAACAGTACCGGCAGCGCGCGCTGTTGCCGCTGCCGACCCAGGGCGCCCATCAGAGGCGCCGAAAGCGTCGACCCGGGTCGCCGCACGAGGCACCAAGGCCGCGCCCCGGCCGGCGGCCCAGGGACTCTCAGCCCCGCAGGACCAGCGGCTGGCCGGCCACGACCAGCAGCAGGTGCTCGCACTCGGCGGCGAACGCCGCGTTCAGACGGCCCAGTTCATCGCGGAAGCGGCGGCCCGCCACCGTCGCCGGCACCACACCCGAACCGACCTCGTTGGTGACCGCGACGACCGTGCGGAGCGTGCCGCGCACCGCCGCGACGAGCTCCGCCACATGGCGGTGCAGCGCCTCCCGGCCCGAGCGCTCCCACACCTCGTCGTCCCAGGCGTCCACCCGGTCCATGGCTTCGGTCAGCCACAGCGACAGGCAGTCGATCAGCAGCGGCGGACCGTCCTCGGCCAGCAGGGGCACCAGGTCGCAGCTCTCCAGCGTCCGCCAGGCCGCAGGGCGGCGCTCCCGGTGGGCCGCGACCCGGGCCGCCCAGTCCGGGTCGCCGGCCCGGATGCCGCTGGTCGCCACGTACAGCACGTCGGGGAAGGTCTCCAGCCGGCGCTCTGCCTCCAGCGACTTCCCGGACCGCGCCCCGCCCGTGATCAGGGTGCGGCGCGGCACGTCCGGCACCGCGCGGTAGTCGCCCACGAACAGCGTCGTACCGTCGGGTACGGTCCGGGCCCCCGCCGCTGCGAGCCGCCGTTCCAGCTCCTCGCCCGGCGGCACGTCGTGGTCGATATGGACCGCGACCACATCCGTCGTGGGGCTCACCGCACCGGACCCGCGCAGTCTGGCCAGGCCGTCCGGGCGCCCGATGACATCGCTGACCACCATGTCGTACGGGGCAGGCCCGCCCATTGCGCTGGTGACACCCGCGGGCGCTCCGCCCGGCGGTAGATACAGCAGCCGGTCGCCGTCCGGCGAGGTCACCTCGTAACCCGTGCCCGGGGCGTCCAGCGGCACCGCCCGCACCCGGTGCCCGCTGATCAGCGTCAACTCCTGGCCGTCCGGCACCCGCCCCGCGGTGGGGAGGCCAACCGGCAGTTCCACTGCGGGTCCGTCGTGCGGATGTGTCAGCAGCACCTGGCGTACGCCCACCAGCGAACGCCCGGCGCGGGCGGCGGCCAACGCGGCCCCCGGGGTCAGATCGAGCAGCAGGGCCCCGTCCACCAGCAGGGCTGTGACGGCGCGCGCGTGTGTATCGCGAGCGGCCGCGCAGACGGCACAGGGGCAGTCGGGGCGGGGGAGCCCGCGGGGGGCGCCGGTGCCGAGCAGAGTCACATCCACAGGACGATCCTCCCGCGCCGCCGCTGCGGGTGCGCGCCCGGCTACGCTGCGGGCAGCAAACCGATCAGCTCCGGGAGGCGCATATGGCGTGGACGTGGCGGTTCGAGAAGGCTGACGGGACGGAGGTCAGCCCGGCTGTGGAGCCGGAGGAGTTCAGCACTCAGGGAGACGCCGAGTCCTGGATCGGCGAGGTCTGGAAAGAGCTGCTGGAGGGCGGCGCCGACCAGGTGTTCCTCTACGAGGACGGCAGCCGGATCTACGGGCCCATGAGCCTGCACGCCGAAGAGGCGTGACGGCGGTTCCGGCCGCAGTACCCGCGCACGGCTTGGCGGCGGCCCGCGACGGCCGCCGCCTTCACCTGGAAGACCCGCCCGGGGACGCGGAAGCTCAGCGAAGAGGCACCACGCGTGTGGTGCACCTGTCAGTCGCGTACTCCGCACAGATGCAGCAGCGCCGCCACCGCGCGGTACGGATCCGTGCGGCCGGCCCGGTCCTCGGCCGCCAGCAGCCGGTCGAGCACCACACCGGACGGCAGCTCCGCCTCGTTGGGCACGTTGTCCGTGAAGACCCGCACCCCATACCAGGCGTGCAGCGGTGCCGCGATCCCCGCGAGCGTCGCCGTCAGATCCGACAGCCGGTCGGCGCGTACGGCCAGGCCGAGGCGGTTGGTGTACCCGACCGTGTCGAAGGCGGCCAGCGCGCCCGGCCAGTCGCCACCGAGCCCCGGCCGCATGGCCAGCGCGTCGCCGTTGCGCACCAGCAGCGACAGCAGACCTCCGGGCGCCAGCATCCGGGCCAGGCCCGCGAGCATCGCGTCGCGGTCCGCCACGTACATCAGCACCCCGTGGCACAGCACCACGTCGAACGCCCCAGGCAGGAAGTGCACCCCGGTGTCCCGGCCGTCGCCCTCGATCATCCGGAAGCGCTCCCGGATACCGGCAGGCTCCGACGCCAGCGCCTCACGCGCCAGCGCCAGCATCCCGGGGTCGGATTCGAGACCGGTCACCGTGTGCCCGGCGCGCGCCAGGCGCAGCGCCTGCGTGCCCTGGCCCATACCGACGTCGAGGATCCGCAGACGCTGCCCGACCGGGAAGCGCCCGGCGATCTGCTCGTCCAGTTGGCGCGCCACGAGCTCCTGCCGGACGGTGTTGCGCAGCCCGCCCAGGCCTTCGATCCAGGCTGCGGCGCCGCCGTCGAAACCGGAGACACCAGGGGTGCCGGAGGCACCGGACATACCTGAGACGGCGCCGGAGGCGCCGGACACGTCAGTGCTCAGGGCCGCTCTCCGCGCTTGACCTGCGGCTTCGGCAGGCGAAGCCGACGCATCTGGAGCGAACGCATCAGGCCGTACGCCACCGCACCGCGCATGGACTCGTTCGGGAAGCGCTCCTTCAGCTGCTTCTTCAGCCGGAAGGAGACGCCGATCGAGTCGATGACGATCATCACGATGACGCCCAGCCACAGCAGCAGCGAGATGTTCTGGAGCTGCGCCACCTTGATCATGGAGAGCACCAGGATCACAACGGCCAGCGGCAGGAAGAACTCCGCGATGCAGAAGCGCGAGTCGATGTAGTCGCGTACGAAACGACGCACCGGACCCTTGTCGCGGGGCGGCAGATACCGCTCGTCGCCACCGGCGAGTGCCTCGCGCTGCTTGGCCAGGTCGGCACGGCGCGCCTCACGCTGGCGGCGCGCGGCCTCCTTGCGGTCGGCCGGAGCGCCCGACTGGGCACGGCGGCGCTGGCCCTGGGCCTCACTCCGCTTCGGGGTGGGCCTGCCCTTGGGGGCCTCAGGGTCGCGGGGCTGCTTGGAGAGGTCCGCCGTCACCTTCTCGGTGGGGGCCTTCTCATCCTTCGATCGGCTACGGAACACAAAACCCAAGGGTACGGGGTGGCGAAAGCGACCGGGACCGTAGGTCTCCCCGGGGCCCCGTCCCTCCGCCCGGACCCCCGGTCCCGTCCTGCACGGAGCCCCGCTGCAACGATCCGGACGAGAGCGGCGTCTGTGTCCCTGACGGCCTTCTCCTCCCTACGCTGGATCGGGGCGGGCGGCAGGTCGTCCCTGGGGAGGAGCGCATCCGCGCTCGAACAGTGCGGTAATGGAACCAGGGCCCGTACTGTGGGTTCTGGAGTAGCTGGAGCCGGTCCGTCAGAAGGGGGCGCGCGAAGCCCATGAGCGGTGTCATGAAGCGTATGGGGATGATCTTCCGCGCGAAGGCAAACAAGGCCCTTGACCGGGCCGAGGATCCGCGCGAGACCCTCGATTACTCGTATCAGAAGCAGCTTGAGCTGCTGCAGAAGGTACGCCGCGGCGTCGCCGACGTCGCGACCTCCCGCAAGCGCCTGGAGCTGCAGCTCAACCAGCTCCAGGGCCAGTCGGCGAAGCTGGAGGACCAGGGCCGCAAGGCACTCGCGCTCGGCCGCGAGGACCTGGCCCGTGAGGCGCTGTCCCGCCGCGCCGCGCTCCAGCAGCAGGTCAGCGACCTTGAGACCCAGCACCAGACCCTGCAGGGCGAGGAGGAGAAGCTCACCCTCGCGGCTCAGCGGCTCCAGGCCAAGGTGGACGCCTTCCGTACGAAGAAGGAGACCATCAAGGCCACCTACACCGCGGCCCAGGCCCAGACCAGGATCGGCGAGGCGTTCTCCGGGATCTCCGAGGAGATGGGCGATGTCGGCCTGGCGATCCAGCGTGCCGAGGACAAGACGGCCCAGCTCCAGGCGCGCGCCGGCGCGATCGACGAACTGCTCGCCTCCGGTGCGCTGGACGACCCGACGGGCATGGCGAAGGACGACATCGCGGCCGAGCTGGACCGCATCTCCGGTGGCACGGACGTCGAGCTCGAGCTCCAGCGGATGAAGGCCGAGTTGGCGGGAGGCAGCAGCGCCCAGCAGCAGGCCATCGAGGGCGGCGACGGCAGCGGTTCGACGGCGCAGGACAGGCCGAACTTCAACAAGCAGTGACGATGAGCGGCGATGAGCGGTAGGGACGGCGCGTCATGATCGTCAGGATCATGGGGGAGGGCCAGTGGAGGGTCGACAACGGGCACTTCGAAGAGCTGAACAAGCTGGACGATGAGCTCCTGGCGGAAATGGAGTCCGGCGACGAGCCCGGCTTCCGCCGGACGCTGTGCGGACTGCTCGACGCGGTCCGTCGGCTCGGCGCTCCGCTGCCCGATGACTCGCTGGAGCCCTCCGAACTGATACTGCCGTCCCCGGAGGCGACGCTGGAGGAAGTCCGCGACATGCTCAACGACGACGGTCTGATCCCGGGCTGAGCCCCTTCTTCTCCGGGCCTGCCCACCGGGGTCCGGCCGCGCCGTGACCGGCTTCCAGCGGTGACGGTCCGCGGCCGTCTCACGCGCGGTCGTCCTTGCATGGCGGGAGACGGTCGGTGATCTCAGCTCTGAGGGCTGCTCCAGCGGTCTCTTCGCCAACTGCTGGAGCAGCCCTTCCGTGCCGGCCGACTGCGGGCCCTCGGTCTGGGCCAGGAGACCAGCTCGTCGGTCAGCCGGTCGTCCACCGCCTTCGACAACCGCGGACCGCCGTCTCACCGGCCTCGGTGTCGGCCACGTTCTCACTGGTCATCGGCGCGTCTTCCATGATCGGACGTGACACCGAACGAGTTACCGGCGCAGGTAGTAGGTGGTGATGTACGTCGTAGGCGAGACCTGGTCCGTGCGAGTGAATCCAGAGGCGTGTGCGAATGCACCTGTACCACCGGTGATCGCGTCATCCTGGGGGAACGCGTCCTCGCCCACAGGCTCCGTGTGGATTCCCTGGATCGTGATCTGTCCTCGTGGAGTGTTCGACGTCACGAAGCACTGATGAGTGATGTCCTCGTCGTCCACGGCGAGGACCGTGCATTCGCCGCCGTAGGTCCCGAACGGTTCACCATCCTTTTTGTATTGGGAGCCTGTGAAGCCGAACCGGTCTCCCGCCTCGCTCCCATCCCCCGATCTCCAGCTGTCCTCCTGGACGTGCTTGAGACGGAGGACCTTCTTTGACGAGTCTTCGTCCCCGTGGTCAGCCGCGGCGGGACTACCCGCCGCAAATATGCCGGCGATCGCCAGTAGGCCCACACTCACGTACCTGCCTGCCTTCATGTCTTTCGCTCCTTCAAGCCTGTTTTCACGACGGTCCCTGAGACCCAGGGGTCGGAGAGAGGACCTCTCTCCGCTCACTTTCCGATGTTCTGTCGTCACAGACCACCAGAAATAGCCCAATTGAGAGCTCTTCAGTTCGACCTCAGGAAGCAGGTCGAGACCGTCGAGATGTCCGAGTGGGAGCTGCCGCAGGGGGCGGTGCCAACGACCGCCGCATTCACCCCCCGGGAATCTCGGGTTCCGCCGAGGCTGGAGGCGGGATGTCGGAGGGGCTGACGGTTGGTGGTCGTCGCGATGTACGGGTATCCGGAGGGCGGGTGCGCCCGGCGACGGGAGGGCGCCCTCCGCCCCCACCCCTCACATGGAGACGGATTGTGACAGGCCGTCAGGGTCGTCGTATTCGGCATCCCGTGGAGCAGTCACCGCCTCGCCGGCCGGATGGTTACACGAACAGATGCGTTCCGGGCGCCCTCTGGCTGTGTGTAGTGCACATTCGGAAGAGGGCCCGGCCAGGTGGTCCGCGGCGAACGGTATCCAAGGGAGTGGCGGGCCATGGGTGAGGCAGGACGCGTCGAGGGAAAGACCGGGATCGTGACAGGGGGTTCGCGCGGCATGGGCGAGCAGCACGTACGCCGACTGGTGGCGGAGGGCGCGCGGGTGCTTGTCGCCGACGTACTGGACGACGCGGGGGAGGCGCTAGCCGCTGAGCTAGGAGATGCCGCCGTGTTCGTGCACCTCGACGTCACCCGCCCGAGTGAGTGGGAGCGGGCGGTGCGCCGGGCGGTCGATGAGTTCGGCGGGAGGATTGACATCCTGGTCAACAACGCGGGTATCGCAAACAGAAGCCCGGTTGACGGCTTCAATCCCGCCGACTGGGAGAAGATCATCGCTGTCAACCTGTCCGGCGTCTTTTACGGCATGCGGGCTGTGGTGCCGGCCATGAAATCCCAGGGCGGCGGCTCGATCGTCAACATCTCGTCGGTTGAAGGCCTGCGCGGCAGTCCTGGCCTGCACGGTTACGTGGCCGCCAAGTTCGGGGTGCGTGGGATCACCAAGTCGGTGGCGGTCGAGGTCGGGGGCTTCGGGATCCGCGTGAACTCCGTGCACCCCGGTTTCATCGAGACGCCCATGACGGAGGGCTTCGACCCGGCCCTGCTGCAGATCCCGCTCGCCCGCGGCGCACGGCCTGAGGAGGTCTCGGACCTGGTGCTGTTCCTCGCCTCCGACGAGTCCGGTTACTGCACGGGCGCCGAGTTCGTGATCGACGGCGGCCTCGTCGCGGGAATTCCGCACCGCGGCTGACGACCCGCTCGGCTTCGCCGAGAGTCGACCTACGGGATCCCCGGCGTTCCGCGCCCCAGGAGCCCGCTGGCCACATCGCCGTTGCGGGTGGTGGCGACGGCGCCACGCACCGCCACCGCGCGGCTCTCGTCCCTGGACACCGCGGTGCCGGGGCCCGCGAAAGCCCCGGATGGCCCCGCGGTACCGCAGTCATCGGTCACTGGCGGGCGGGCGGGGCGGACCGGGATGAGAATGGGGCCGGGAAGGAGTGCGTCCATGGTGCGTTCCACGGAGCAGTCTGTCGGCGCCCCGGGGGTGGTGCCGTGTGCGCTCGACCGGTACTTCCATGAGATCGCGGCGGCGGCGCGCGCGGCGGAGGCGGAGCGCGAGACAGCGCCCGTCCTCCCCCTGGAACTGGTCGAGAAGCCCCTGGGCTTCACAAACTTCGCCGATGCCAGCGACATAGGTCTCAACCGAGTGGATCGGCGCACCTACCTACTGGACCTGATGCGGAACCCGGCGACCAGGACCACGAAGACCCTGGCGTCCCTGCTCATGGTGGCGCGCGCGGCAGCCCATGTCCGGAAGACCGGCGAGCGGGTGCTGTTCCTCACCCCCACCTCCGGTAACAAGGGCATGGCACTGCGCGACGCGGTGGCCCGTGCCTACGCGACCGGACTGGCCGCACCTGAAGAGGTCCGCTCCGTGGTCCTCGTGCCCGCCGACGCGCGGTACAAGTTCCGCGACAGTCCGCTCACCGCCGACTCCGCGCTGCGTGCCTCGAACCCCGTGCTAGTCGCCCATGTCGGGCAGCCGAGCGAGGTGAAGGCGATGGCTGGGAGGGTGCTGACCGGATACGCCGACCGAGTCTTCGACACCACCGGTTTCCGCCTGTGCTACACCCACGACCTCGACAACTACCGAGTCGGTGACGCGGCACGCGCCTTCGCCGAGGCCGAACTCCTTCCCCTCACCCCCGACAGCCCGCCGCGGGTGCACGCCCACGCGGTCTCCAGCGCCTTCGGGCTGCTCGGATACCACCTGGGGCACCGGCTGCTCACCGAAGGATTGGCAGGGTTCGCGCGGCCGGCGAGCCACCCCGCCTTCCTCCTCGTCCAGCAACTGGCGACCCCAGATCTGGTGACGTCCCTGGGCGTCCAGCCGCCCGAGTACGCCTACGACGCCACCGCGGACCTGTGGCGTCAGGCGTCCGTACCCGAGTTTCCCGCTGTCACGGATGATCCGCAGGAGGTCATCGACCCGACCTTCTGGACCCGTCAGCCGGCCACTCTCGCCCGGATCGGCGCGGTCATCAGGCGATTCGGCGGTGGCGGTGTGGTGGTGTCCAGGCGTGAGTGCGTGGAGCGCCTGGACCGGGTGCGCGGGCTCGTCGCCGAGGCAGGCGTCGCCATCGCCCGAGATCCCTCTCTGATCCGGGAGTGGTCGCTGGTGAAGGCGTTCACCGGGGTGCTCGTGGCCCGGGAGCGCGGGCTGATCGCGGAGTCGGCCGATGTCGTCGTCCACGGAGCGGGCTACTACAGCGACGACCTCATCGACCCGTTCCCGGCCGGATACCTCGGCCGGGCCGACACCGCCGAGGAACTGGCCGGTGCGGTCCTCGCGGCGGCGAGTGCCTGACATCCCGCCCGCTCGAAGGACTGGCAGAGAGGACGACCATGGACCTGGCGGAGCGCTCCACCGAGTGGGAGACCGGACACCCGATCCGCCTCCGGCGGCCAGTGCAGGGCAGCGGCCCGGCATGGGCCGGTCGCGGCAGGGCCCGGATGATCCCGCCGAACATCCGCTACGGCTGGGAGCACAGTGGCAACCCCTTGGTGGCCGGGGCTCACGGTTGGGCGGACGCGGTCGCCGCGACCAGGCCCTGGCTTGTGGAGTCCCGGTCGTCCCTTGAGGGGGCGCCGGTGCTGGCCTACGGAGGTCTGGCCCGCGGCCACAGCCACGGGCTGCCGTTTCTCGAACAGCGTCGCGGCGGCCGGTCGACCCGGCAGGCGCGACGCACCTCGTGGGCCGAGTTGACCAGCGGCCGGGCCGCCCCTGCGGCGGATCTCCTGGTGATCGGCATCCCGCGGCGGATGGCGCCGTCGCCACCGCCACGCCACAGCCTGCTCCTGCCCTTCAGGGTCGGCCAGGCTGTCCCCGTCGGGCCGGAGCACGGCGACGTCCTCGACCGGCTCTCCCGACAAGCGCGTAAGCAGCACCGGCATGAGATGACCGTGCGTTGCCGCTCGTTGGAGGTGGCCACCCGGGAGAGCGACTTCGACTACTTCTACGACCGCATGCACAAGCCGACCATGGACCGCAGGCACGGTGACAGAGCGCACTCGGAGGAGCGTGAGCACGCGCGACGCTGCCTGTTCCACCGAGGTGTGCTGTTCTTCCTGTGCGAATCCGGGCAGCGTGTCGCGGGGATGCTGTGCCGACTCGAGGGCCGCACGCTGGTCCTCCGGCTCGCCGGCGTGGCGGGCGGCGACAAGGGCTACTACCGCACCAGCGCCTACCTGACCGTATACGTCCTCCTGCTGCAGTGGGCCGCCGCCCAGGGGCTGAGGCGGGTCGATCTGGCGGGGTGCGAGCCCTTCCTCAGCAAGGGGATCTTCCAGTTCAAGCGCCGAATGCACCCGCAGGTCGGCCTGCCCGACGACCACTACCGGGACAAGCGGCTGCTGCTGTGGGCGCGCCGCGACACCCCGGCGGTGCGTGACTTCCTCGTGGCGAACCCCATGCTGCTGATCGGGGTGGACCAGAGCCTGGAGGCCTGCTACTTCCATGACGCCGACCGGCCACCGCGGGTGGACCTGCCCTGGCGGAGCCCGGGGGTGCGAGCGCACCGGCTGGTCGACTGCGACGGGTTCCTGGAGGGCCTGCCGGGGCCTGCCTGACCCCGTCGCCATCCCTGCCCGTCTGCGAGCGTGCCCTGGAAGCGCGCAGACGAACGAGGACCGGCACTGCCGCACCCGGCCCCACCAGCCCCACCGGTCCCGCTGCCGTCCTGGACGGGGTGCCTCCGCCCAGTCGCTCCGGGTGACGAACCACCGCAGCCTGCGGGCCAGCCCGGAGGTGCGGGGGCGGCAGCAGGAGCGGTTCCAGCGATCAGGGCTGGATGCCTCTGGCGCCGGCCGGGCTGGGTTGTCGGGGTCGCCGTTCCGCAGTGAGCCGCGTTGCGTGGGGTGCGGGGGTTGCGCGGTGTTCCGCACCCCGCACGGTGGGCCGGGGTGTCCGGCCTCAAGCGCCGGCCGGGCTGGGTGGTCGGGGTCGCCCGTCGCCGGGAGCGTGCCGTTGGGCCCCTCCGGGGCTCGTATCCGGACCGCGCGCGTAGCCGAAGCAGGGTCAGTAGCGTTCGCCGCCTCCCGCGGCGCGTCGCCCCGCCTGGCCAGGCCAGGCGGGGTCGAACACGCGTCGATAGCCGCGAGCCGCCGCCGCAGCGGGGAAGCCGGTGCCTGCCGCGAGGCTGCGCTGGCCGCCGGTGGAGTCGTGGACCTGGCTGTCCGGTAGCCGTGCGTCAACGCCGGCGGCGGCTCTGCGGCGCGCCCACGGCCGTCGGACCCTGCGGGCTGAGTGGCGGGCGACGCCCACACCCGCAGCCGAGGCCATCGCGCCGACCAGGCAGAACGGGCCGGGCCCGGGACCTCGCATTCGGGCGAGTGCCAAACCTGTGCCGAGGGTGTCGGCGAGGGAGGCAGGCGGGCGAGCAGAAGAATGCCGTGGCATGAGCGATCACAGCAAAGACGCGGGAGGCACCGGGCCAGCCGTACGGCCCGGAGTCAACCGCGTTCTGCTCGCAGGCATCTTCCTGGCCCTGTCGCTGTCGATCGTCGACGGCATGGTCGTCAGTATCGCGGCACCGACGATGGCCGCGGATCTCGGCCTGTCCTCGGCGGGTATCCGCTGGATCGTCAACAGCTACACCCTCGCTCGCGCCGCGACCTTCGCCCTGGGAGGCAGGCTGGCCGATGTGTACGGGCCCCGGCGCGTACTGCTTGTCGGCCTCACCATCTTCGTGGCCGCGTCCGTGCTGTGCGGTTTCGCCCCCCAGGGGCCGGCCGCCACGCCCTGGCTGGTGGCCTGCCGCATTGCCCAGGGGGCAGGCGGCGGAGTGATGTACCCGGCTGCGATGTCCCTTGTCGTCGGGGAGTTCCCCGTCCACCAGCGCGGCCGGGCTCTCGCCACACTGTTCGGGTTCTCCCAGTTGCTCAGCGCGCTCGGGCTGCCCCTGGGTGGCTGGCTGACCTCGCTCACCTGGCGGTGGGTGTTCTGGATCAACCTGCCGATCGGTGTCGCCGCGATCGCGCTGATCGCGATGACGCGCAGCAGGAACGACACCAGAATGCGGGTCTCCCAGGACCTGAAGGGCGCGGTACTGCTTGCCGCCGGGATGACGACCAGCGTGCTCGCGCTGGAGCAGGCGGCGCTGCTGGGGTGGTCCGACCCCATCACGCTGGCCCTGGTCGTGACCGGCCCGGCAGCTCTCGCCCTGTTCGTCTTCTGGGAGGCGCGAACGCCGTCCCCGCTCATCGACATCCGCCTGTTCCGCGACCGTGCCTTCGCCCTGGACATGAGCATCCTGTTCTTCTCGACCATCGCCTACATGCCCATGCTGTTCTTCGCGTCCTTCTACGCCCAGCTCGCGCTCCGGGACACGGCCGTCCAGGCGGGCGTCTACCTCTTGTTCTTCCAGGTCGCGTACAGCGTCGGCGCGCAGTTCGGCGGCCAGGTGCAGGACCGGGTCGGGGTGAAACCGGCCCTGCTGATCGGGGCGGGACTCGGGGCCGCGGGGTTCGCCCTATGGGCCGTGGAGCTCAGCGATCTCTCCGTGGGCGCGCAGTGGCCGTTCATCGCCCTCGCGGGAGCGGGCGTCGGACTCGTGGTCCCGCCCGCCGCGACAGACGCCTACGGACGAGCGGGGCCGGAGGCCAGCGGAATGGTCGGCGGCGTTGTCCAGACCACGCGTATCTTCTCCGGCGCCCTGGGCCTGGCCGTACTCGGCAGCGCGTTCACCGATGTCGCCCAAGCCCGGGTCACCTCGACCCTGGTGGGGCTGGGAGTGGCCCCCGGCGCGGCGGAGAACGCGGCGTGGCAGTTCGTGAACTACGTCGACGACGACGAGGGCGACCGGCTTCCGGACGACGTGGGAGGCATCCACCTCACCTCCGGTATCCAGGAAATCCTCCGGGCCGACATCACCACGGCCCATCAGTGGGTCTTCATGTGCATGGCCCTCGCGACGGCCCTGGCCTTCTGCTGCGCGCTCCTGCACCCCGGTTCCCGGCCGACGAAGACACACCCCAACTCCGCTGGCGACGCGCCGACATGATGCCGGCCGAGGCCAGGCCGTACGTATGCCGCCACCCCGTCGTTCGCGCCCTGCCGGACACGCGGCAAGCGCCGCCTGCCTGTGAGCGGGCGAGCCCGCCCCCACCAGGTCGCGGGTGTACCAGCCCGCTGAGCCCCGTCTCCACCGAAGGGGTTGCCTTGGTGTGATCCTCGGCGGGGCAGCGCGCGCGCCTATGCGCAGAGGACGTCGAATACCGTGCAGCGCATCCAGCGCTTGTGGACGAGCGGGGCCGGTGGCGGGAGCCGCGTACCGCCCGCTGCGGAATCAGAACGGGACACCATGGCGAAAACCTCCGGTGACGAGGCCGGAACCTGGCTCCCGACCCGGCAGTTCCGGCTGGTCAAACTGTCGAGCATGGCGGGAAGCACGGTCGAGTCCTACGACTTCGCCGTGTTCGGCTCCATCGCCGCCCTCGCGTTCAGCAAGGTCTTCTTCCCGTCGCTCGGACCGGTGGCCGGATCCGTCGCCTCACTGGCCATCTTCAGCTCCGCCTTCCTTGCGCGCATGGTGGGAGGGGTCTTCTTCGGGCAGTTCGGGGACCGCCTCGGCCGCCGCCGGGTCCTCATCGCGACCCTGATCCTCATGGGCATCGGGACGCTCGGTGTCGCCTTCCTCCCCGGGGCCGCCGCGATCGGGATCATGGCACCGGTCCTGCTTCTGCTGCTCCGGCTCGTGCAGGGCTTCTCCCTTGGCGGGGAGTACGCGGGATCGATTCTCCTGGTCGTCGAGAACACCGCCCCGAGCAAGCGGCCGGCCGTTGTCGCGTGGCCCCTGCTCGGAGGGACGCTGGGCTTCGTCGTGGCCTCGCTCGTCCTGCTCGTGGTCTCCCTGGCCATGAGCGAGGAGGCGTTCCTCGCCTGGGGGTGGAGGATCTCGCTGCTGTTCGGCGCCGTCCTCATCCTCATCGGCCTCTTCATCCGCAGCAGGATCGAGGAGACAAAGGACTTCGCGCGCTTCGTACGCGGGGAGCAGCCCTTCCGCTCCCCCCTGCGCGCGGTGACGCGCAGCCACTTCGCCGAGATCGGCATGGGCGTGGCCATGTTCACCACGCCGTTCGCGTTCAACTACATCGCGGCCTCGTACCTGATCGCGTACGCCCGCCAGCAACTGCACCTGGAACCCACCACGGTGCTCATCGCCGACACCTGCAGCGGTGTGGTCTACGTGCTCAGCGTCCTCCTCGGCGTCTGGGTCAGCATGCGGGTGGGAGTGACCAGGGCGCTCCTGGTCTTCGGCGCGGCCGAGGCCGTCATCGCCCTCACCCTGTTCCCCCTGGTCGACCTCGCTCCCCCCTTCACCTACGCCCTCGGCGTCGCGCTGGCGCTCTCCTGCTCCGCCTTCGCCGCGGTGCCCGCGTGGATCATCATGATCCACGCGTTCCCGGTGGGGCTGCGCTACACGGGATCGGCACTGACGTACAACACGGCCGCCGTCGCGGGCGGTGCCGTCACCCCGCTGATCGCCGTCTGGCTGCACACCGCCGTGGGCAGCGAGGCGATCGGGCTGTACCTCCTCCTTCTGGTCTGCCTCGGCACGGGACTCGGCTGGCGACTGGCCGGGCGCGCCACGACCGCGTGAGCCGGCGGGCCCGCAGCCGAGCCGCCGAGGTGCACTGGCCGGTCATCCGTGAGCTTGGCCACTCGGCGCGCCGCCACCATCTCTGACCTCAAGCGATGCCGCGACGGGGGCGACGGGCCGGTACGGGTACCCCGTACCGTTGCTTGACGTGACGGCACTACCGACCGGCCCCAGCAGGCTCGACCGCGCCCGAGGCTGGCTGCGCGAGCACCCACTCGCGTTCGATGCCGCGTTGGCGTTCGGAGTGCTCGTCTGCATGATCGGGATGTCGTTCGCCGATCCACACGGGCCGCACGGGCCCACCTTCGGGGCCCGCACGCCGCAGCCCCACGCCCTGGTCCTGATGCTGCTCGCCGCGGTCGTCCTGGTGTACCGCCGCCGTCGGCCGATGACCGTACTGGCCGCCACCGGCGCCCTGTCCGCCGTGGAGTTCATCGTCGGCGATCCGCCCGCGCCGGTCGTGATGACGGCGGTGGTGGCCCTGTACACGGTCGCCGCGCGCACCGACCGCCCCACCACCTGGCGGGTCGGGCTGCTGTCGATGACGGTGCTGACGGCGACCGCGATGCTGTTCAGCTCCGCGCCCTGGTACAGCCAGGAGAACATCGGAGTGTTCGCCTGGACCGGGATGGCGGCCGCGGCCGGTGACGCCCTACGCAGCCGGCGGGCGTTCGTCGACGCCATGCGGGAGCGTGCGGAGCGTGCCGAGCGGACCCGCGAGGAGGAGGCGAGGCGGCGGGTCGCGGAGGAGCGGCTGAGGATCGCCCGCGATCTGCACGATGTCGTGGCGCACCACATCGCCCTGGTCAATGTGCAGGCCGGAGTCGCCGCGCATGTCATGGACAGGCGCCCGGACCAGGCCAAGGAGGCCCTCGGGCATGTACGGGAGGCCAGCCGGTCGGCACTGAACGAACTGCGCGCCACGGTCGGCCTGCTGCGTCAGTCAGGTGACCCGGAGGCACCCACCGAGCCGGCCCCCGGACTCGCCGCGCTCGACCAGCTCCTCGAATCGTTCCGCCATGCCGGACAGATGGTCGAGCTGGCCAGGGCCGACCACGGCACCACCCTGCCGGCCGCCGTCGACCTGGCTGCCTACCGGATCATCCAGGAGGCCCTGACCAACGTGCAGAAGCACGCGGGGGCGGCGGCCAGGGCCGAGGTCAGCGTCGTGTCGGTGGGCCGGACGGTCGAGGTCACGGTGCTCGACAGCGGGACGGGCGCCCACTCCGGCGCAGCCGACGGTGGCGGCCATGGACTCATCGGCATGCGGGAGCGCGCCACCGCGCTCGGCGGCACCCTGACCGCCGGGCCCCGCTTCAACGGCGGCTTCCGCGTGCAGGCGATACTGCCGGTCAAGGCTCACGCGGAGGGGGACGTATGACGATCAGGGTGCTGCTCGCCGACGACCAGGCGCTGCTGCGCAGCGCGTTCAGGGTGCTTGTGGACTCCGAGCCGGACATGGAAGTGGTCGGCGAGGCGGCGGACGGTGCCGAAGCGGTGGCCGTCGCCCGCGCGCAGAGCCCCGACGTGGTGCTGATGGACATCCGTATGCCCGGTACCGACGGCCTCGCCGCCACCCGCATGATCAGCGCCGATCCCGCGCTCGCCGCTGTACGCGTCGTCATGCTGACGACCTTCGAAGTCGACGAGTACGTCGTGCAGTCGCTGCGTGCCGGGGCCTCCGGCTTCCTCGGCAAGGGCGCGGAGCCCGATGAGCTGCTCAACGCCATCCGTATCGCCGCCGCGGGAGAGGCACTGCTGTCACCCGCCGCGACCAAGGGGCTCATCGCCACCTTCCTCGCCCAGGGCGGCGGTTGCGACGACGGCGGTCAGGACTCGGCGGCGTACACGGAGCGGCTCGCGGCCCTGACCGGCCGTGAGCGCGAGGTGCTCGTGCTGGTCGGGGGAGGGCACTCCAACGACGAGATCGCCGAACGGCTGGAAGTCAGCCCACTCACGGTCAAGACCCATGTCAACCGGGCCATGGCGAAGCTGGGGGCACGGGACAGGGCGCAATTGGTGGTATTCGCCTATGAATCGGGCCTGGTTCGTCCTCGGGTGGACTGAGGCTCCTCCGCATGTACTCCGTTCGGAGTATGCGCGGCATAAGGATCTGGACCTGGGGTCGACGGATTCACCCTCGCGAATGGCCGATCGTATAGGCGGGTGGCCCCCGCACCCGCTCATGCGTACGTCAGATAAGCCGCAGAAAGCCACAGAAGAGAGACCCCATGTCCTGGCTGTCCCGATTCAGCCTCGCGCAAAGGGCCCTGATAGGGCTGATGTCGATCGTCGCGATCGTCTTCGGAGCGATCGCCATCCCCCAGCTCAAGCAGCAGCTGTTCCCCTCGATCGAACTCCCGATGGTGTCGGTGCTGGCCCCCTACCAGGGCGCGTCCCCCGATGTGGTCGAGAAGCAGGTCGTCGAACCCCTTGAGAACACCATCAAGGCCGTCGACGGCATCAAGGGCGTCACCTCCACGGCGAGCGAGGGCAACGCCGTGATCATGGCCACGTTCGACTACGGGGACGAGGGCACCAAGCAGCTCGTCGCCGATGTCCAGCAGGCCGTGAACCGCGCCCGCGCGAGTCTCCCCGAGGACGTCGACCCGCAGGTGGTCGCCGGCTCCACCGACGACATGCCGACCGTGGTGCTCGCCGTCAGCTCGGACAAGGATCAGCAGGCTCTGGCCGACCAGCTCGACCGGACCGTCGTCCCCGCGCTCGCGGACATCGAGGGCGTCGGCCAGGTCACCGTGGACGGTGTGCAGGACCTCCAGGTGTCCGTCACCCCCGACGAGAAGAAGCTGGCCGCGGCCGGACTGAACACGCAGGTTCTCGCCGAAGCCCTCAGGGCCGGTGGCGCGACGATGCCGGCCGGCTCGTTCTCCGAGGCGGGCAGCAGCCACACGGTCCAGGTCGGCGGCGGTTTCACCTCGCTGAAGCAGATCGAGGACCTGCGTATCGCACCCGCCGCCGGCGCTGAGGGCGGCAAGCCGGTGCGCCTGGGCGACATCGCCGCGGTGAAGCAGGAGGAGTCGCAGCGGGTCTCCATCACCCGCACCAACGGCAGGCCCAGCCTCGCCGTCCTCGCCACCATGGACAAGGACGGCAGCGCGGTCGCCATCTCCGACGCGGTCAAGGGCAAGCTGCCCGAGCTCCGCGAGGACCTGGGCTCCGGCGCCGAGCTGTCGGTCGTCTCGGACCAGGGACCCGCCGTCTCCAAGTCGATCTCGGGCCTGACCACCGAGGGCGCGCTCGGACTGTTGTTCGCGGTCGTGATCATCCTGGTCTTCCTCGGGTCGCTGCGCTCCACGCTCGTCACCGCGGTCTCCATCCCGCTGTCCGTCGTCCTCGCGCTGATCGTGCTGTGGACCCGCGATCTGTCGCTCAACGTGCTCACCCTTGGCGCGCTGACGATCGCCATCGGCCGGGTGGTGGACGACTCGATCGTGGTCCTGGAGAACATCAAGCGGCACCTCGGCTACGGCGAGAGCCGCGAGACGGCGATCATCACCGCCGTACGGGAGGTGTCCGGCGCCGTCACCTCGTCCACGCTGACCACCGTCGCCGTCTTCCTGCCGATCGGGCTCGTCGGCGGCATGGTCGGCGAGCTCTTCGGCTCGTTCTCGCTGACCGTCACCGCGGCACTGCTCGCCTCGCTGCTGGTGTCCCTGACGGTCGTCCCCGTCCTGTCGTACTGGTTCCTGCGCGCCCCCAAGGCCGTACGCGGGCTCGACCCGGACGAGGCGCGCCGCAAGGCGGAGGAGAAGGAAGCCGGCAGTCTGCTCCAGCGCGGATACGTCCCGGTGCTGAAGTTCGCGACCCGCCGCCGCGTCACCAGTGTGGTGCTCGCGCTCGTGGTGCTGTTCGGCACCTTTGGCATGAGCCTCGCCCTGAAGACGAACTTCTTCGACCAGGGCGAGCAGGAGGTCATGTCGGTCAAGCAGAAGCTGAAGCCCGGCACCAGCCTGGAAGCGGCCGACGCATCCGCCAGGAAGGTCGAGAAGGTCCTCGACGGGATCACCGAGATCAAGGACTACCAGGTCACCGTGGGTTCGTCCGGCTTCATGGCGGCCTTCGGCGGCGGCACCGGTGCCAACCAGGCCTCGTACCAGATCACGCTCAAGGACTCCTCCGCCTACGAGAAGGTCCGCGACCGTATCAACGAGGGACTCGGCAAGCTCGACGGCATCGGGGACACCACCATCGCGGCCGGTGACGGGTTCAACAACCAGGACCTGAGCGTCGTGGTGAAGGCCGCCGACCCGCAGGTGCTGCGCAGGGCGTCCGAGCAGGTCCGTGCCGAGGTCGCCAAGCTGGACGACGTCACCGACGTGCAGAGCGACCTGTCGCAGTCCGTGCCGCGTATCTCCGTCAAGAGCACCCCGAAGGCGGCAGCGGCCGGCTTCGACGAAACCACGCTCGGGTTCGCCGTGGCCCAGGCCGTGCGCGGCACCCCGGCGGCGAAGGCGATCCTGGACGACAGCGAGCGCGATGTCGTCGTCACCTCCGCCAAGCCGGCCACGACCATGACGGAGCTGAAGAAGCTGCCGCTCGGCCCGGTGAAGCTCGGTGACATCGCCGAGGTCAAGCTGGTGCCGGGACCGGTCTCGATGACCCGCATCGACGGCGCCCGCGCGGCGACGATCACGGCGAAGCCGACCGACGACAACACGGGCGCGGTCAGCTACGCCCTCGACGCGAAGATCAAGGCACTGGACCTGCCCGAGGGGGCGACCGTCTCCATCGGCGGTGTCTCCGAGGACCAGTCCGAGGCCAACGCCCAGCTCGGCCTGGCGATGCTCGCGGCGATCGCGATCGTCTTCATGCTGCTGGTCGCCACCTTCAGGTCACTGATCCAGCCGCTGATCCTGCTGGTGTCCATCCCGTTCGCGGCGACCGGCGCGGTCGGTCTGCTGGTGGCCACGGGAACGCCGATGGGTGTTCCGGCGATGATCGGCATGCTGATGCTGATCGGCATCGTGGTGACCAACGCGATCGTGCTGATCGACCTGATCAACCAGTACCGGGCGCAGGGCCTGGGAGTGGTCGAAGCGGTGATCGAGGGCGGGCGGCACCGTCTGCGCCCGATCCTGATGACCGCCCTCGCGACGATCTTCGCGCTGCTGCCGATGGCGCTGGGCGTCACCGGGGAGGGCGGCTTCATCGCGCAGCCGCTCGCGGTGGTGGTGATCGGCGGTCTGGTGACCTCCACACTGCTGACCCTGCTGCTGGTGCCGACGCTGTACGCGATGGTGGAGCTCCGCAAGGAGCGCCGCCGTGCGAAGAGGTCCCTCAAGTCCGGGACCTCCGCGGCCCCCGAGCCGACGGAGTCCCCGGCCCCTGCGGCCGTCTGACCGCCGCCCTGGGCCTCGTCGCCCGGCGACGCCCCCGGTACCTCGCTCGGTACCGGGGGCGCCGTGCTTCCGGGGGCATACCGCACCCCGTGTCACGGAGCAGGAAGCCACTGTTCCGGTTCCGGGCGCGGCCGGTGGCGGGCCGATCAGCCACGCGACATCTCGACCACGGGCCTCTCGGACGACGAGCGCGCTGACGCCCTCGCCACGCTGGAGCGCCTCGAACAGAACCTCGTGCGGGCCGCCGCCCAGCCCGCCGAGGGGCGCCCGGGGTGCTGACGCGGGCCCCAGGGGGGCGCCGCTCGCCGAGTCGCAAGCCGGCCGCCTCGTCTTCCGGGCGCACGTGAAAACCCCCGGGGCGGCCCCCCCCAGCTCGATAAGGGGGTGTGGGGC
>NZ_JBHXFA010000096.1:0-1955 GCF_042724175.1 Streptomyces sp. NPDC127084 | reverse complement strand
CTTTAAACCCCCCGCCCCCCCCCCACTGTGATAACGGCCGGGTGGGGGCCCACGGGGGATGGGCGGGGCAGGGCCCTCGTTACGGCAACGCCAGCATCCGCTCCAGGGCCAGCTTCGCGAAGCTCTCCGTCTCCGGGTCCACCTGGATCCTGTTCACCAGGTTCCCCTCCGCGAGGGACTCCAGCGCCCACACCAGGTGCGGCAGGTCGATGCGGTTCATCGTGGAGCAGAAGCACACCGTCTTGTCGAGGAAGACGATCTCCTTGCCCTCGTCGGCGAAACGGTTCGCCAACCGCCGTACCAGGTTCAGCTCGGTACCGATCGCCCACTTGGAGCCGGCCGGGGCCGCCTCGAGGGTCTTGATGATGTACTCCGTGGAGCCCACGTAGTCCGCCGCCGCGACGACCTCGTGCTTGCACTCCGGGTGGACCAGCACGTTCACGCCCGGGACGCGCTCGCGGACGTCGTTCACGGAGTCCAGCGAGAAGCGGCCGTGCACCGAGCAGTGGCCGCGCCACAGGATCATCTTCGCGGCCCGCAGCTGCTCCGCCGTCAGCCCGCCGTTCGGCTTGTGCGGGTTGTAGACGACGCAGTCGTCGAGGGACATGCCCATGTCGCGCACCGCGGTGTTCCGGCCGAGGTGCTGGTCCGGCAGGAAGAGCACCTTCTCGCCCTGCTCGAACGCCCAGTCAAGAGCGCGTTTGGCGTTGGAGGAGGTGCAGATGGTGCCGCCGTGCTTGCCGGTGAAGGCCTTGATGTCGGCGGAGGAGTTCATGTACGAGACCGGGACGGTCACGTCCGTGATGCCCGCCTCGGCGAGCACGTCCCAGCACTCGGCGACCTGCTCCGCCGTGGCCATGTCCGCCATCGAGCAGCCGGCCGCGAGGTCCGGGAGTACGACCTTCTGGGCGTCGGTGGTCAGGATGTCCGCGGACTCCGCCATGAAGTGCACACCGCAGAAGACGATGTACTCCGCCTCGGGGCGGGCCGCCGCGTCCTTGGCGAGCTTGAAGGAGTCGCCGGTGACATCGGCGAACTGGATGACCTCGTCGCGCTGGTAGTGGTGACCCAGGACGAAGACCTTGTCCCCGAGCTTCTCCTTTGCCGCACGGGCTCGCTCCACCAGGTCCGGGTCGGACGGGGACGGGAGGTCCCCGGGGCACTCGACGCCCCGCTCACTCCTGGGGTCGGCTTCGCGGCCGAGCAGCAGCAGGGCGAGCGGCGTCGGCTGGACGTCCAGGGCGGAGTCCCCTCCTGAGCTCGGTTCGGTGAGGGCGGTGTGGGCGGTGGTCACGTCACGCACCCTTTCTTCTCTGCGGTCAGCGCGGCGATGCCGCGTCCGGTGCTGGACCGGAGGCGGCGTCGCCGAGATCTTTTCGTCTATTTGACGCTATCTATCATAACCGCTTCACGTCACTTTGACGATGGCGATAGCGTCGATGTGACGCAATTCCCGATCCACAGGTCGCTGCCCCTACCGAGGCGCGTGTGCGAGCATGAAGAGGAAAGACTAGGGCCGGCCCGGAATGAAACGGGGGCCCGGCCGGTTGCCAACGTCGGCAAGCAGTCTCCGTACAACCCGGGAGAGAAGCAGATGTCCGTATCGGACGAGACCACCACCGTGAGCGACGGCATCCTCCTGTCCGACGCCGCCGCGGCCAAGGTCAAGGCCCTGCTGGACCAGGAGGGCCGGGACGATCTGGCGCTGCGTGTCGCCGTTCAGCCCGGCGGCTGCTCCGGCCTGCGGTACCAGCTCTTCTTCGACGAGCGCACCCTCGACGGTGACGTCGTGAAGGACTTCGACGGTGTGAAGGTCGTCACGGACCGCATGAGCGCCCCGTACCTGGGCGGCGCCTCTATCGACTTCGTCGACACCATCGAGAAGCAGGGCTTCACGATCGACAACCCGAACGCGACGGGCTCCTGCGCCTGCGGAGACTCGTTCAGCTAGGCAC
>NZ_JBHXFA010000095.1:25599-29856 GCF_042724175.1 Streptomyces sp. NPDC127084 | reverse complement strand
GGACCTGAGGGTCCGGGGCAGCCCCTTTACCTGCGTGGGATGGGTCGGCGCTGCCGAGCAGGATCTGCGCCGCCTCGGGAGGCACGCATCGGGCTGGGCGTGC
The DNA here is from genome assembly GCF_042724175.1 of Streptomyces sp. NPDC127084. NCBI lineage: Bacteria > Bacillati > Actinomycetota > Actinomycetes > Kitasatosporales > Streptomycetaceae > Streptomyces > Streptomyces sp. NPDC127084. The sequence goes on along the minus strand of NZ_JBHXFA010000095.1, from coordinate 29,753 downwards.
CATGTCGCCTGGCGTCCAGCGAGGCGTCCATGGCGGCTTCAGCCGTGCGTAGGGGGCAAGGGCGCCTCGCAACCCGGCCTCAGGGCCGCAGCCGGCCCGCGGCCCCCTGCGGGGCACTGATCCGCCCCGGCGTCGGCGAGGATCTCGGCGAGCGCGGGGCCGAGGGGGCGTCTCCGCTGAGCGCAGGGGGATGCTCGCCGCCACACCCTCGCGACCGGTCAGCCTGCAGGCGAGGAGGGGCTCCGGTGCGGGAGTGGGGCGGGAAGCCGGCTTTGCGGCCTGCCCGGGTGCCGATGGGAGTGGGCTCCACAGGCGATCCCATGCGGGCCCGACGAGGACGTTTACCCCCGCGCAGACAGGCCGTAAACGCGTGACCCAGGTCGCATTGGCGTCGTGCGGGCCGTGACAAGGCGCACAGGCGATTTGAGCCTACTAAGGGACTTAGTGGGGGTGGCGCGGCTTTCGGTGGGCCGCGCGGGCGGGTCCGGCTGCGAGCGCGAGCGAAACGAAACGGACAAATCAGAAATCCCGTGCGCAGGGCGGCCTTGTCGGGCCCTTACCTGGGGCTAAACCGCCCGTCATCCAGTGAATCCAGAAGAAAACGGACATCCCGGAGGGTGGGTCCGGGAGGCGTCAAGGGTCCCGCTCACAAGAGGGGTCGGCTACGACGGGATGTCGTAGATGGGGGGTTTGAGGTGGATTGCCGGTTCGGGTTACCAAGGTTCTGCACCCGGTGCTCCTGTGCCGGGTCGGTTCATGCCCGATCAGCCCGGAGGTTCTCCCCGCATGTCGAAGCGCAACATCAACCGTCTCCGCCCGTCCGTGCTCCGTACCCGTGGTGCCGTCATGGCCGCCGGACTCAGCGCCGTGATGGTCGTCGGAGCCGGCGCCGGTGTCGCCGCCGCCGACACGGGCAAGACCGCTCCGGTCGCCGCCCAGGCGAAGATGAAGGCGAAGGCCGCGAAGAAGGCTCCCTCCTGGGTCAAGCCGGTGCACGGTTACACCCTGTCCGCCAGCTTCAACCAGGGCGGCGCGATGTGGTCTCACAAGCACTCCGGCCAGGACTTCGCCGTGCCGACCGGTACCCCGGTCAAGGCCGCCAACGGCGGTGTCGTCGTGAAGGCCGGTCCCGGCGGTGGCGGTGACGGTTCCGCGTACGGCAACGCCATCGTGATCAAGCACGGCAACGGCAAGTACTCGCAGTACGCCCACCTGTCGAAGGTCAACGTCTACGTCGGCCAGGCCGTGAAGACCGGCCAGCGGATCGCGCTCTCGGGCAACACCGGCAACTCGTCCGGTCCCCACCTGCACTTCGAGATCCGTACGACCCCGAACTACGGTTCCGCGCTGAACCCCGCCAGCTTCCTGCGCTCCATGGGCGTCACCCTCTGACGCGTGCGCGTACGGCAGGACTGACGTCAGGACTCATGGCCGGGCCCCGTGGTGGGCCTGGGTGATCAGATCGATGGCGACCTCGAGGACGGCTTCCCGCTTCTCCTCAGGGTCGCCTTCGACGTTCTGCATGAAGAACATCCCGGCGTGCATGGTGAACAGCGCGCTCACGCAGCGCACCCGGTCGGCCATCGCGAGGTCCGGCCCCTGGAGCAGCTGGGACATGGCGATCATGCGCTCCTTGAAGGTCTCTCCGATGCTCAGCTCGCGCAGGGTGGCCTGGTTCTCCTGCATGAAGCGGAAGAGCGGCGCGGCGCCGCTGAGTGCCGCCTGATAGCGGCGCAGGATCTCCTGCTTGATCTCCAGACCGCGAGGCTCCGGCTGCTCCTCCGCCCAGGTGATCAGTTCGTCGAGCGGGCGGGTCAGATCCTGGAAGAGGCTGATGACGATGTCTTCCTTGGTCTTGAAGTGGTAGTACAGCGCCGCCTTCGTGACCTCCAGCTTTTCGGCGATCTCACGCAGCGAGGTCTTCTCGTAGCCCTGTTCGGCGAAGAGTTCCAGGGCGACGTCCTGAATGCGCTGCCGGGTGTTGCCTCTGGTGGCCATGGACTCTCCTGGGGATGCGGGCTGTGCGCACGTATGAACTTACTTGACGCCCGGCTAGTTCGGGGTCTACCGTCCCACAGTGTAGTGAACTAGCCGGTCGGCAAGTAAGTGCCCTGGGGGAGCGGACAGACAGTGGCAGGACGGAATCCAGAGAAGACCGCGGTAGCGGTACAGCGCGCGCCAGGAACCGCGGATGCCGCGGAAGGAGCAGAAGGCGTAGAAGGTGCGGGAACCGTGGAAGCCGCGGAATCCCCGGACGGGTCGCCGCAGCGCAGCGTACGCGTCGTCCTGCTCGCCCTCATGATCGCGATGCTCCTCGCGATGCTGGACAACATGATCATCGGTACGGCGATGCCCACCATCGTCGGCGAGCTCGGTGGCCTTGAGCATCTGTCCTGGGTCGTCACCGCCTACACCCTCGCCACCGCCGCCTCCACCCCCATCTGGGGCAAGCTCGGCGACATGTACGGCCGCAAGGGTGTCTTCCTCACCTCGATCGTGGTCTTCCTGATCGGCTCGGCGCTCAGCGGAATGGCCCAGGACATGGGCCAGCTCATCGGCTTCCGTGCCGTGCAGGGCCTGGGGGCCGGCGGACTGATGGTCGGCGTCATGGCGATCATCGGCGACTTGATACCGCCCCGGGAACGCGGCAAGTACCAGGGAATGATGGCGGGTGTCATGGCCCTCGCCATGATCGGCGGCCCGCTGGTCGGTGGCGGCATCACCGACCACTGGGGCTGGCGCTGGAGCTTCTACATCAACCTGCCGCTCGGTGCCGTCGCACTCGCCATGCTCACCACCGTGCTGCACCTGCCCAAGCGTGAGCGCGGCGCGCACCGCGATCCCATCGACTACCTGGGCGCCGCCTTGCTGACCGTCGGCATCACCTCGACCGTGCTGGTCACGACCTGGGGCGGTACGGAGTACGCCTGGGACAGCGCCGTCATCATGGAGCTCATCGCGATCGGTGTCGCGTCGCTCGTCGGCTTCCTCTTCGCCGAGACCAAGGCCAAGGCCCCGATCATTCCGCTGCACATCTTCCGCAGCAGGAACTTCACGCTCATGTCGGTGATCGGATTCCTCACCGGCTTCGTGATGTTCGGCGCCGTGCTGTTCCTGCCGCTCTACCAGCAGTCCGTGCAGGGCGCGTCGGCGACCAACTCCGGGCTGCTCCTGCTGCCGATGCTGCTCTCGATGATGGCCGTCTCGCTGGTCGCGGGCCGGATCACCACCAGCAGCGGGAAGTACAAGATCTTCCCGATCATCGGCGGCGTGCTGATGGTGGTCGGTCTGTTCCTGCTGGCGCAGATGGACACCGGGACCTCCCGCCTCGCCTCCGGTCTCTACATGGCCGTACTCGGAGCGGGCATGGGCTTCCTGATGCAGGTCACGATGCTGGTCGCACAGAACAGCGTCGAGATGAAGGACATGGGGGTCGCGTCCTCCTCCACAACCCTGTTCCGCACCCTCGGTTCCTCTTTCGGCGTCGCGATCATGGGCGCGCTGTTCACCTCGCGGGTGGAGGACGAGATGGCCGCGCGTGGCGGCGCCGCGATCACCCAGCAGTCCGCGCAGCTTGACGCGGCGAGCCTGGCGAAACTGCCCGAGCACGTGCGTGAGGCGTACCAGTTCGCGGTGTCGGCGGGCACGCACGACGCCTTCCTGCTCGGCTCGGCGGTCGCCGTCATCGGCTTCCTCGCGGCGTTCTTCGTCAAGGAGGTGCCGTTGAAGGGCGCGGGGCCTGAGAAGCCCGAAGCGGCCGCGCCGCAGAGCCATGGTGAGGCTTCGGAGAAGGCCGCGCCGCGTGATGGCGAGGCTTCCGGGGCGGGCACGTCGCGTGATGGCGAGGACGACGCAGGGCTGGCCGCCGCCAAGTCGGTCTAAGGCGCCGGGGCATCCTCACGGAGCCCCGGGACAGGGCGGTCGGTCAGTCCGCGAGCCGCGGCAGCGCGAAGCTTCCGCTGTTCGTCGGCGCGTGCTCCGGAAGCCAGAGCACCGCGATCGCTCCGCTGATCCCGTCCCCCGGACCGGTCACATCGTGGTTGGCGTTACGGAAGGTCAGGCGCGCCCCGGTCACGCGGGCGTTACCCGCCCCGATCGTCAGACCCACTCCGTGCCCCACTACCCCCCGGTCGCAGGTCACGGGACCGCACCCG
>NZ_JBHXFA010000095.1:19549-25589 GCF_042724175.1 Streptomyces sp. NPDC127084 | reverse complement strand
CGTCCCGCCCGCCCCCCCCCCCCCCCCCCCCCCCCCCCCCCCCCGCCGCGATCGTCAGTCCCAGACCGTGGCCCTGTCCCGCCCGGTCGCTCGAGCCGGTACGGAACCGGCTCGGGCCCTCGTGCAGCAGTGCCTCGGGGAAACCGGGACCGTGGTCCCGTATCCGTACCACCCGGCCCTCCACGGTCACCTCGACCGGAGTGCCTCCGTGTTTCGCCGCGTTGGCGAGCAGGTTCCCCAGGATGCGTTCGAGCCGGCGCGGGTCGGTGTTGACCCATGACTCGTGAACCACGCGTACGACCGCGGCCGGATCGAGCACACGGATCCGACGGCTGACGAACTCGCCCAGCGCGATCTCCTGCAACTCGGCGCGCTCGGACGCCCCGTCCAGCCGCGCCACCTCCAGTACGTCCTCGACCAGCGTGCGCATCGCCTGCGCCCGGTCCCGTACCAGCTCGGTGGGCCGACCGGGCGGCAGCAGCTCTGCCGCGGTGAGCAGCCCGGTCACCGGGGTACGCAGCTCATGCGCGATATCGGCGGTGACCCGGCGTTCCGCCTCGAGACGGGAGTTCAGGGCATCGGTCAGGGCGTCGACGGCCCGCGCCAGCTCGTCCGTCTCATCCCGTACCACCCCGCCGACGGCTTCGCGGACCCGTACCTCCATGTTCCCCTGAGCCACCTTGCCGGCCGCGGCGGCGGCTTTGCGCAGCCGCCGCGACAGTTGCCCGCCGATGAGCACGCCGAGCGCCGAGCCCGCGAAGACCACCGAGACCGAGCCGATGACCAGGGCCCGATCAAGGTCCTCCATCATGTCGACGCTACTCGTCGGGAATCCGCTGTGCAGCGAAAGCACATCACCGTTGCGGAGCGGTACGGCGGCCCAGATCTCGGGCGGGCGGCCGTTTTTCGCCTGTACGTAGGTTGCCTGGTGGCCGGACTCGAGCAGATGCCTCAGCTCGTGGGGCAGCGCCGCGTCATTGAGCTTGGCCCCCCCGAACTTGGGCGCTGTCTTCGGCTTGCTGGCCTCGTAGATCCGCTGGGCGAGCTCCAGCCGGTACATGTTCAGACCGCGGGCGTTTTCGAGCATCGAGACCCGCGCGGCGTTGTGGACGACCAGACTCAACGCCAACGCGATCAGCGCACCGACGGCGGCGATGGCGAAGCTGATCTTCCAGCGAACGCCGGTGCGCAGGGCGAGGCGCGTCATGCGGGGTCCTGTTCCGGTCCGGGTCGCTAGGGGTGTGGGACCTGTGGGGTGTCTGGTGCCTGTGGGATGTCAACAGCCGAGACGCCCGCGCGGCCGTCTCGGGTTGCCTGTGGGATACGGCATCCGCACCCGCATCGGCTCAATTTCAGGCCTTGAGCTTGTAACCGAAGCCTCGCACCGTCTCGATCCGGTCCTGGCCGATCTTGGTGCGGAGCCGCTGCACATGGACGTCCACGACCCGGGTGTCCCCGCCCCAGCCGTAGTCCCAGACCCGTTCCAGCAGCTTGTCCCGAGACAGCACCGTGCCCGGCGCCGAGGAGAACTCCAGCAGCAGCCGCATCTCCGTGGGGGTCAGCCCGACCGGCAGGCCCGCGCGGCGCACCTCCATGCCCTCGGTGTCGACCTCCAGATCACCGAAGGTCAGCACACCGCCCTCGCCGGCCTGCCCCGCTTCGTCCGGGTCCCCCGGCGCACCGCCCGCGTGGCCGAAGCGCCGTAGCACTGCCCTGATCCGGGCGACCAGCACCGCACCGTCGAACGGCTTGGTGACGTAGTCGTCGGCGCCCGCCTCAAGTCCGAGCACGACATCGATCGAATCCGCACGCGCGGACAGCATGATCACGGGCACGGTCGACTCGTCCCGGATACGGCGGCACAGGCTCACCCCGTCGAGCCCCGGCAGCATCACATCGAGCAGGGCGATGTCGGGCTGGTCGGCGCGGAAGGCCTCAAGCCCGCTGAGACCGTCCGGCATGGCGGTCACCATGAAGCCGTCGCGCTCCAGTGCGAGCTGCGTGGCCTCACGGATGACGTCGTCGTCCTCCACGAACAGGACATGTGTCTCGGCCATCGGGCTGTACTCCGGTGCTCTCTCGGTTCTCGTTCTCGGGGGTCGGTGCTCGGATATGCCGGTGCTCAGTTCTCAGGCATCAGGACGTCCCAGGGTCTCAGGTACCAGGACGGCCCAGGGCCGGGCTCATCCGTCCGGCGGCGTCGGGAGCGGCTCGACCGGGGCACCGTCGCCGCCGATGCCCCTGCTGTACTCGTTCTCCACCCGGTCCTGCTCGTTGAACCCGTTCCCCGACCAGCGATACGTGATCACTATCTGGCCCGACGGATACGGGACCGCGTCACCCTTCGCGTACACCTGCTTGGTGACGATCAGATCGCCCCGGTCGATCGTCGCGTAGACCGCGGGCTCCTCGGCGGCGAAGACGTTAGCGTAGCCGTCGCCGCCCTTGCGGTACACGTATGTGCCTTGGCCCACGGCCGAATCCCCGCACATCAGCACGTTGACCACCACGTCCGGCGCGGAACCCCCGGTGACATTGCCGTACGAGGTGTCGATCGGATGAGCGTCCCCGGCGCAGCGCTTCAGATCGGACTTGACCCGCGCGCCTACCTTCGGATCCTCCAGCACCAGCTGGAACGCGTCGACTTTCCGCACCGGCGTCGAGCTCGTCGAGGGCTCCGGTGTCGTCCGATGCTGCGCCGCCGGGTCAGGGCGTGCCATGCCCTCGTCGCGGGTGCCCGTACCGCCGGTCGAGCAACCGGCCGCGAGCAGCCCGAAGGCGGCGAGTGCGGCCATTGCCGTACCACTCGCCGCCCATCGGACGCTGTGCTTTCTGGCGTTGTCCCCGTCCGCGTCCGCGTCTGCGTCCGCCACTGGGTCTGTCAGGGAGTCCTCGGCTAGGCCGCGCACCGCTCCCGCCCCCGTTCCTCACGACGTGCGTACGTACGGTCCCCACGCTGCGCGGGCACCCGCGGTGCAGGGACCTCCGCAAGCCCGGCCACCGCCTTGCGGCTCTCCAGACCCCGGCCCTCCCGCTCACGCGACTCCAGCTCCTGGCGGAGCCGGGCGAGCGCGCGGTGCAGCGTGCTCTTCACGGTACCCGTCGACATACCGAGCGCGGCGGCGGTCTCCTCAGTGCTCATCTGCTCCCAGTGGCGCAGCACCACAACACTGCGCTGCTTCGGCGCGAGCACCTTCAAGACGTCCATCAGCAGCGCACGGTCGGCGTGCTGCTCCGTGGTGTCCGACACGCTCGCGTCGGGGAGTTGCTCGGTGGGCACCTCCTCCAGCTTGCGCGACCGCCACCACTCCGTGCGAGTGTTGATCATGACGCGGCGGAGGTAGGCGTCGGCGAGCGACTTGTCCGCGATCCCCTCCCAGCGGCCGTACGTCCGCACCAGCGCGGTCTGGAGGAGGTCCTGGGCGTCGACGGGATCCGGCACCAGCCGCCGCGCACTGCGCAGCAGCGCGTCCTGCCGGGTACGTACATACTCCTCGAACTCGAGTACCTCGCCCTGCGCCATGTCCAGTCGCCTCCATGCCCGTGAGCAAGCCCCGTGACAACCGCGTGTGTTCGCGAGTGTTGCCGTGCCTTCTCGTCCTGGTGTCTGTCGTCGTCGGGTGGTCGGTCCCGACAGCACAAGAAGCTACGGAGCGGTTGTCACGGGGCTGTGCGGGGAAGCCGTCGGAGTCCGCACGGGCACCCATCGGTTGTGTAACAGAGGTACCGGTCGGGGTTAACCGGAAAATCTCAGGTGAGAGGCAACCGGAACCGGTCATTCTCCAGAGGTTCCACCAAACCGTCCGAAACGAGCCCGTCCAGGGCGCGGGCCCGCTGGACCGGCTCGTCCCAGACCCGGTCCAGGACCGCTCGGGGCACGGGGTCCGTCGCCTCGCGCAGTACGGCCAGCAGCTTTCCGCGTACCTGGCGGTCCGTGCCGGCGTACGTCTGCCCGCGCCGCGGTGGACCGTCATGGGCCGGTTTCCCGGCCAGCCGCCAGGCACACAGGTCGGCGACGGGGCAGCGCCCGCAGTCCTCGTTGCGCGCGGTGCACACCAGCGCGCCCAGCTCCATCGAGGCCGCGGCCCAGCGTGCCGCGGTCGTCTCGTCGTCCGGCAGCAGGGCACGGGCCAGACGGCGTTCGGCGGCAGTGGTCGCGTTCGGCGGGTACTGGATACCGGTGGTGGCGCGGGCGAGCACCCTGCGGACGTTGGTGTCCAGGACAGGGTGCCGCTGCCCGTACGCGAACGACGCCACCGCCGCCGCGGTGTACTCCCCGATGCCCGGCAGCGCGAGTAGCTGCGCGTGCTCCCGCGGTACGTCGCCGCCGTGCCGCTCCGTTATCGCGACCGCGGCGCCGTGCAGCCGCAGTGCACGGCGCGGATAGCCGAGTCTCCCCCAGGCCCGGACGGCCTCGCCGGGCGCCTCGGCGGCCAGGTCCGCGGGGCGTGGCCAGCGGGCCAGCCACTGCTCGTAGACCGGGAGCACCCGGCTGACCGGGGTCTGTTGCAGCATGAACTCGCTGACCATCACCCCCCAGGCGCCGGCGTCGGGGCGGCGCCAGGGGAGGTCGCGGGCATGCTGGTCGAACCAGGCGAGGACGGGGGAGTGCAGCGCGGTCGCGTCGTCGATAGTCGCGGGCGAGGTCTGGGGGGATGGCATCTCGGTCGCAGTCATGGCACTTCCGATCCTGGCATGGCGGGCGCCGACTGCGTCGCATGCGCTCCGCGCGGTGGCCGAGAGGCTGTGGAAAGTGGCCGGAGCGGAGCCGGCCCGCCGGTCGCGGGTGGGGGCCGCCGCTGGTCGCGGTGTGGCCGGTCGGCAGTCGCGCGGTCAGCGTGCGGTGGCAGTGCGGTGGTCGCGCGGTGATCGCGGGGCCGTACCAGGAGTGATCGAAGAGGCGTACATGTCACCGCACTCACCTCTGTACACGAGACGGGCCGTTACGACGGCGGGCCCTACGACCCCGTGATGATGATCGACAGAATCGCGCCCCATGGGCGGCGGGTGGGGCGGGAGTTGCCCCCGATCTCTCGTACAGTTCGGTACGTGGGATCTCTGCGCAATCCGATCGGGCCGCTTCCCTCCTCCATCTACTGGCGCCGGAGGGCAGTCGCGCTGACACTGCTGACGCTGCTCGCCATGCTGGTCGCCTGGGCCGTCAGCTTCGGTGACGGTGGGAGCAGGACCGGTGACGACGGCAAGCCGGGCGCGGGCCCGGCGCCTTCCATCACGCCTGGCGACGAGCCTTCGGGTCCCGCGATCAGCGAACGGCCGGGTGGCCGCGATGAAGCCGACGGGGGCGCCTCGAGCGGGAACACCGGCGGCGCCGGAAGCGACGGAGGCGGTGGAACCGGCGGCACCGGAGCCGCCGACGGCGGTACGGAGGGCGGCGACGGCACAGGCAAGAACGGCGACGGCGACCCGAGCACGAGCGGCGGCGTGAGCGCCGGCCGGCAGGTGCCCGCGAACTCGCCGCTGCCGAACTGTGCTCCCAATGCCCTGAAGTTGACGCTGCGCAGTTCCAAGGTCTCGTACACCCTCGGGGAGAAGCCGCGTTTCGAGCTGATCGCGCAGAACACCTCGGCCGTCACCTGCAAGGCGGACTTCGGCCCCAAGACCGCGGTGCTGACCGTCGTCGACGACGCTGACGACTCCGTCTGGTCCACGAAGGACTGCCCGCAGGGCAGCGCCGGTGTACTGCTGCGCGTTCCGGCGAACTCGACCGTGGCCCACTTCGTCGACTGGGACCGGCGCCGTAGCGCCCCGGCCAAGTGCGCCACCCCGCCCGCCGGACAAGCGCAGCCCGGCACGTATCTGGTCGAGGCCACCTTCCCCGGAGCGAAGATCGTCCCGGCGTCCTTCCGCCTGGAAAAGGACTAGGTCGTGTCTGACGAATAGCGCCGTCCGCCCGGAGGGCGGGGCCCGCGGCGTCTGGTGTATGGGGCATCTCCGCCCTGGTACCGGGGCTCAAACACACCTCGGGGACCGGCCGTTCAGAGTCCGGTTCCCCGTCCGCGGAATCCGCGGACGGGGAACC
>NZ_JBHXFA010000095.1:8654-19539 GCF_042724175.1 Streptomyces sp. NPDC127084 | reverse complement strand
GCGGGGTTGTGTTGTGGGGGACTCCCCGCGGGGGGCCGGGGTAACAAACCCCCGGGGGGGCGGGGCCGTTTATGCGCCGGGTCCCCGGGCCGGGCAACCGGGGGCGGGGCAACCCGGCCTGAAAAGAGATCAGACGTAGCGCTCCAGGATCGAGGACTCCGCCAGTCGGGACAGGCCCTCTCTGACACTGCGCGCTCTGGCCTCGCCGACGCCGTCGACCGCCTGGAGGTCGTCCACGCTCGCGGCCAGCAGCTTCTGGAGTCCGCCGAAATGCTCCACCAGGCGCTCGATGATCGCGCCGGGCAGCCGAGGCACCTTCGCCAGCAGGCGGTAACCCCGGGGCGACACCGCGGAGTCCAGGGTCTCCGGTGATCCGCTGTAGCCGAGCGCCCGTGCCACGGTGGGCAGTTCGAGCAGCTCGGGATGCGTCAGGTCGTTCAGCTCGGACAGGGCCTCGTCCACGGTGCGGGACCGCTTCGCCGTCGGCTCCGGGACGTAGTCGCGGATGACCAGCTCGCGCTCCGGCTCCACGCCCGCGATCAACTCGTCGAGCTGAAGGGCCAGCAGCCGCCCGTCGGTGCCCAGCTCCACCACGTACTCGGTGATCTCCGTGGCGATCCGGCGCACCATCTCCAGCCGCTGTGCGACCGCCGTCACATCGCGGACCGTCACCAGATCCTCGATCTCCAACGCGGACAGTGTCCCGGCGACCTCGTCAAGACGCAGCTTGTAGCGCTCAAGGGTCGCCAGCGCCTGGTTCGCCCGGGACAGGATCGCGGCCGACTCCTCCAGGACCCGCCGCTCCCCGTCCACGTACAGCGCGATCAGCCGCATCGATTGGGAGACCGACACCACGGGGAAGCCGCACTGCTTGGAAACCCGGTCAGCGGTCCGGTGCCGGGTGCCCGTCTCCTCCGTGGGGATGGAGGCGTCGGGGACCAACTGCACACCAGCCCGGTGGATCTTGGTGATGTCCTTGTCGAGGATCAGGGCCCCGTCGAGCTTGCACAGCTCACGCAGCCGCGTCGCCGTGAACTCCACATCCAGTACGAAGCCGCCGGTGCACATCGACTCGACCGACTTGTCCATACCGAGGACCAGCAGGCCGCCGGTGTTACCCCGCAGGATGCGCTCCAGTCCGTCGCGCAGGGCGGTGCCGGGGGCGACCGCACTCAGAGAGGCGCGCATCAGCCACTCCTTGCCGGACCCCCCGGAGCCTCCGCCGGACTTTCCGGGGGCTGAGCCCCGGTCGTTGGCTGCCACTGCTCTCCTCCGGCTCGTACGGATGGGCGAGACCAGGGCAAAGTCTACCGGCGTACCTCGTCCATTCGTGGGGCCTCTGCTCTGCGCCCGCGCGGGAGCACCCTCAGCGCGTCCCCCATGTCGGCGACTTCCGTGACCTTCATACCAGGCGGGACCTTGCCCGGATCGGCCGGAACGAGGGCGTGGGTGAAGCCGAGGCGGTGCGCCTCGGCCAGCCTGCGCTGCACACCAGTGACCCGTCTCACCTCGCCGGCGAGCCCCACTTCCCCGATCGCGACCAGGTTCTTGGGCAGCGGGGTGTCACTCGCCGCCGACGCCAGCGCCAGCGCGATCGCGAGATCGGCGGCGGGCTCGGAGAGCTTCACACCTCCGACGGTCGCACTGTAGATGTCCCTTTTGCCCAGTGCGCTGATGCGGCCCCGCTGCTCCAGCACGGCCAGCATCATCGAGACCCGGGAGGTCTCAAGACCGGAGGTGGTGCGCCGGGGCGAGGGGATCTGGGTGTCCACGGTGAGCGCCTGGACCTCGGCGACCAGGGGGCGGCGTCCCTCCAGTGTCACCGTGAGGCAGGTGCCGGGCACCGGCTCGTCCCGCCGGGTCAGGAACAGACCGCTGGGATCGGCGAGTCCGGTGATGCCCTCGTCGTGCAACTCGAAGCAGCCGACCTCGTCCGTCGTGCCGTAGCGGTTCTTGACGCCCCGGACCAGCCGCAGCCGGGCATGCCGGTCGCCCTCGAAGTGCAGCACGACGTCCACCAGGTGCTCCAGCAGCCGCGGGCCCGCGATGGCGCCGTCCTTGGTGACATGCCCCACCAGCAGGGTGGACATCCCGCGCTCCTTGGACGCGCGGATCAGCGCCCCCGCCACCTCGCGCACCTGCGCCATGCCGCCCGGGGCCCCGTCGATCTCGGGAGACGCGACGGTCTGCACCGAGTCCAGGATGAGCAGCGAGGGCTTCACGGCGTCCAGATGCCCGAGAACGGCGGAGAGATCGGTCTCGGCAGCCAGATACAGGTGGTCGTTCAGCGCGTGGATCCGGTCGGCACGCAGCCGCACCTGACTCGCTGACTCCTCACCCGTGACATAGAGGGTGCGGTGTTCGTCACTCGCGGCCTTCGCCGCCACATCGAGCAGCAGCGTGGACTTGCCCACACCCGGCTCGCCCGCCAGCAGCACCACCGCGCCCGGCACCAGGCCGCCGCCGAGCACCCGGTCGAGCTCATCGACACCGGTCGTGCGGGCGGCGGCCTGCCGGCCGTCGACCTGCCCGATCGGCAGCGCGGCGCTGGTGACCCGCCCGGCCGCCGTCGTACGGACCGCGGGCGCGCCGTACTCCTCGACCGTGCCCCATGCCTGGCACTCGGGGCAGCGGCCGAGCCACTTGGCGGTCGTCCAACCGCATTCGGTGCAGCGATAGGACGGCCGGTCCTTCGCGGATTTCGTACGGGCAGCCATGCGGAGAACCGTAGCGGTCCCCACTGACAGCCGAAGGGACTGCGGGGGGAGCAGCGGAAATGCCCGAACCGCCGGAATCACCGGAATCACCGGAATCACCGGAATCACCGGAATCGCAGAGGGTCGCCGAGGGAGAAGGTCAAGAGGAGGAACCAGAGCGAGGCCAGGGCGGGAACGCGACGAGAGCGCCCGAAATGGGCGCCTGACACCGGGGCATCCGCGCCGGGCACATGCCTCAGTCCTCTTTTAACAGAAACGTTCACCCGTAAGGAGTAAATGCCCCTAAGTGGCGCGAAGTGAGTGCCCTTCCGCGCCTACGGTCAACCCCGTGACGAGCAGCATGCTGGAACCACCCGAGACCCTCGTACAGGCGCCGCCCGTGCGCTACGAGGCGTATCTGGACGGGCTGTTCACCTACTGCCTGTCGGCGCTGTGCGACCACGAAGCGGCGACGGCGGTGCTCGGCGACGTCCTGGCCATCTCCGAGCGTCAGCACCGGCGTTGCCCGAGTGGTGAGGCCGAGCGCAAGGCATGGCTGTACGCACTGGCCCGCTGGGCCTGCCTGCGGGCCCTCGCCGAGCAGCGGCGGCACCGGCGCCGGGGCACAGGCGGCAACGCGAAGAGCAAGCGCGCCTCGGCCGGATTACGCGCGGATGCCCAGGGATCCCGCGGGGCGCATGGTTCCCGCGCACAGGGCCGGGCCCATGCCCGCCCCGCTCATTCCGCTGGTTCCGGGCGGTTGGGGCGGTCTGGTGGTTCCGGGGGGCCCGGTCGTTCCGGCTGTGACGAGACCGCGCCCACGGAGCCCTTGCGCACCATCCCGCCCGAGGCCGCCGAACGGCGCCGGGCCGAACTGGCCAGGCTCGCCTGGCCGGAAGCCGCCGGCACCACCCCCGAGCAGCGCGAGGCGCTGGAGCTCGCCGTCCGCCACCGCCTCGTACCTCGCCAAGTCGCCGCCGTACTGGGCATGGACCCCGCGCGCACCCGTGAGCTGCTCGCGTCGGCGGCCTGCGAGGTGGAGCGCACCCGTGCGGCTCTGGCCGTGGTCGAGGGCGGCAACTGCCCCGCGATCGCCCGGCTCACCGAGGACCACCACGTGCTGCTCTCGGCCGGACTGCGGCGCGAGCTCGTCCGGCATGTGGACGACTGCCCGCGCTGCCGCCGCGCCGCCGAGCGCGCCGGGGCGACCGGACCCTGGCCCGGCTCCTCGGTCTCCCTCCCGGAGGGTACGGATGAGCCGGCCGAGTCGCCGCATGCACCCGCCTCAACCGGCTCGCCCGAGCGGACATCCGGGGAGCCTTCCAGACAGTTGCCCCTCGTCCCCGCCCCGCGCGCCGAGGCCTACGCGGCGATGCTGGACGTACCGCGAGAGCGCGCCGGGTCACCGCGCTTCGGGCGGGACGGGTTCCCCGTGGACCCGAAGAGCCACGCCGCTCAGCGCAGCCGGTTGCGGACCAGGGCGGTCACCACGACCGTCGTCGCGGCGGTCGTGGCCGCGCCTGTGCTGGCGCTCTGGGCGGCCTACCGCGGCGCCCCCGCCCTCGGCGAGCGCGATGGCGGCCCCCCGCTGTTCGCCGGGGAACTCGACGGTGCCGCGGGCGAGGACGGGACGGAGGGCCCCGGTGGTCCCCCGTACGACGGCCGCCACGGCTACGGCGACTACGAGACCGCGGGGAACGCACAGCGCGGCCCCGGCGGGCGGGCCGTGAGTGCGGGCAGCCACCCCGTCGCCACATCCGGCGGGGTGTCCATCGAGGTCATCAGGCCGGGGCAGCCGCCGAGGGGATCCACCGCCACCGGTCGTGGACCGGGCCGCCTCACGGTCGAGGCCCAGCCCTCCGGCGACACCACGATGATCACCCTCACCGCATCGGGTGGCGCCCCGGTCTCCTGGTCGCTGTGGACAGACGCGCCCTGGCTCTACGCGAGTGTCTCGTCCGGCATCCTGCGGCCTGGCGAATCCTTCACGGTCCATGTGTACGTGGACCACGCCGCCGAACCAGAGGGCCCTTGGACGGCACGGGTGGGCGTCGACCCCTCGGGCGCGGTCCTGGAACTCGACGGGCACGGCGAGACCAGCCAGCCACCCAACCCGCCCCGCCCCACGGACCCGCCCCCGTCGCCCGAGGAACCGCCCACGACGGAGCCACCTCCGGCGACGGAACCACCGCCCGCGACCGAGCCGCCGCCGACCACCGAGCCCCCGCCCGGGGAGACGCCGCCGGCCGACCCCGCGGGGCCGCCCCCAGGCGAGACGTCAGAGCCGTCGGCTCCGCCGCCGAGCTGAGGAAGCGTTTCCCCGGATCGCATGCGCAGCACCGGGGCGCGCGTTCAGACCGGATCGGGCGGGATCATGCCGGGCCGGGTGGGACCAAGCCGCATCAGACCGTGTCATGCCGTTTCGGGCGAGATGCGCCGGTTCAGGCGGAGCTATGCCGTTTCTGTACGCCCATCCATCGGGCCCACCGGATCTGCGGGATGCGGGGCCAGCAGTGGCAGCCCTCTGGCCAGGCGTGCCTCGCACAGCTCCACCAGCACGTCATACGCCGCCTTGCCCATCAGCTCCACAAGCTCCGGACGGTAGGTCACGTACACCGGCTCGCCCGCGCCGTGCGCCGAGGTCGCCGACGTGCACCACCAGTGCAGGTCATGCCCGCCCGGGCCCCAGCCCCTGCGGTCGTACTCACCGATCGAGATCAGCAGCACCCGGGTGTCATCGGGGCGGTCGATCCAGTCGTACGTGCGCCGCACCGGAAGCTGCCAGCACACATCGGGCTTGGCCTCCAGCGGCTCCCGGCCCTCCTTCAGAGCCAGGATGTGCAGCGAGCAGCCCGCACCGCCCGCGAACCCCGGGCGGTTCTGGAAGATGCAGGACCCCTCCCAGCGCCGGGTCTGGAGCTCACCGTCCTCGTCCTTCTGGGTCCAGCCCGTCCGGGTACCCACATCATGGAACTGCCACAGCTCGGGCGTGAGCCGTGCCACGTTCCGGGCGACCCGCTTCTGGTCGTCCTTGTCCGAGAAATGCGCCCCCAGCGTGCAGCAGCCGTCGTCGGCACGGCCCGCCTGGATGCCCTGGCAGCCGCTGCCGAAGATGCAGTTCCAGCGGGAGGTCAGCCAGGTCAGATCGCATCGGAAGACCTGTTCGTCGTCCGCAGGGTCGGCGAACTCCACCCAGGCGCGGGGAAAGTCGAGACCCTGCTCGTCGGGCGGCGTGGGCTGCGCGGGCCGACCACGGTCAGAGACCCCCGCGGACTCCGGCGATTCCGCGGATCCCACGGCTTCCGGCGACCTCACGGATTCCACCGACTGTGCGGGCTTTCCGAGCTTCACCGGCTCCCCGGCGCTTTCCCGGTTTGCTTTGCCCTGCTTCGTCTTTTTCGTCTTTGGCACGAGTCAAGCGTATGCGCGCGACCGCAGTAGCGTTCCGTACATGAGACTCGGAGTCCTCGACGTCGGTTCGAACACGGTGCACCTGCTGGTGGTGGACGCGCAC
The DNA here is from genome assembly GCF_042724175.1 of Streptomyces sp. NPDC127084. Classification (NCBI taxonomy): domain Bacteria; kingdom Bacillati; phylum Actinomycetota; class Actinomycetes; order Kitasatosporales; family Streptomycetaceae; genus Streptomyces; species Streptomyces sp. NPDC127084. The sequence continues at coordinate 13,329 of NZ_JBHXFA010000095.1, read as the reverse complement.
CCCGGTGCGTGCCCCCTGCCCGCCCATTCCCACAAGGCGGAGCTGCGCCTCGCCCAGCTCCTCGACGGGGACGGAGCCATCAGCGCCAAGGGCGTCGACCAGCTCATCGAGACCGTCGAGGACGCCCTCCAGGCGGCCGAGGACAAGGGCTGCGAGGACGTCCTCCCCTTCGCGACATCCGCGGTGCGCGAGGCGACCAACGCCGATGAGGTACTGGACCGGGTCCGCACCGTGACCGGGGTCGACCTCACCGTGCTCACCGGCGAGGAGGAGGCGCGGCTCACCTTCCTCGCCGCTCGCCGCTGGTTCGGCTGGTCCGCCGGCCGGCTGCTGGTCCTGGACATCGGGGGCGGCTCGCTGGAGATCGCGTTGGGGATCGACGAGGACCCGGACGCCGCGGTCAGTCTGCCGCTGGGCGCCGGGCGGCTCACCGCCGCGATGCTGCCGGGCGACCCGCCGGGGCCCGACGATGTGCGTGCGCTGCGCCGCCATGTCCGGGCGCAGATCGCCCGTACGGTCCATGAGTTCAGCCGCTTCGGCCGCCCGGACCATGTGGTCGCCACCTCGAAGACGTTCAAGCAGCTCGCCCGCCTCACCGGGGCCGCGCGCACGGCCGACGGCCTGTACGTGCAGCGTGCGCTGAACCGCTCCGCTCTGGAGGAGTGGGTGCCCAAGCTCGCCGGCATGACCGCCGCCCAGCGCGCGACGCTGCCCGGGGTGTCGGAAGGCCGCTCGGGCCAGCTCCTCGCCGGGGCACTGGTGGCGGAAGGCGCCATGGACCTTTTCGGCGTCGATGAGCTGGAGATCTGCCCCTGGGCGCTGCGCGAGGGTGTGATTCTGCGCCGCCTGGACCACCTGCCCACGACTGATGTCTGACTTATGCCGTCTCCCCACCCCCGGTCCCCGCTCCACCGGGCCCGTAATCTGTCCCTCGTGGCAGATCCAGATCCAGTGGTGCGTATCCCGGATGCGAAGGTCGCCCTGTCGACGGCCTCCGTCTACCCGGAGTCGACGGCGACGGCCTTCGAGATCGCCGCGCGCCTCGGGTACGACGGGGTCGAGGTCATGGTCTGGACCGATCCGGTCAGCCAGGACCTGGAGGCGCTGCGCAGACTCTCCGACTACCACCAGGTGCCGATCCTCGCCGTCCACGCGCCGTGCCTGCTGGTCACCCAGCGGGTCTGGTCCAGCGACCCCTGGGTGAAGCTCCAGCGGGCGCAGGCCGCAGCCGAGCAGCTCGGCGCGTCGACCGTGGTGGTGCATCCGCCGTTCCGCTGGCAGCGGCAGTACGCGCGCGACTTCGTGTCCGGGATCTGGCGGATGGCGAACGAGACGGACGTGCGGTTCGCCGTCGAGAACATGTACCCGTGGCGCTACCGCGACCGCGAGATGCTGGCGTACGCCCCCGACTGGGACGTCACCAAAGAGGACTACCGGCATTTCACGGTCGATCTGTCGCACACCGCCACCTCCCGTACGGACACCCTGGCCATGGTCGACCGGATGGGTGACCGGCTGGCCCATGTCCACCTGGCCGACGGCAAGGGCTCCGCGAAGGACGAGCACCTGGTCCCGGGACGCGGCGACCAGCCGTGCGCCGAGCTGCTGGAACGGCTTGCCCGCGGCGGCTTCGACGGGCATGTGGTGATCGAGGTCAACACGCGCCGGGCGATGTCGGCGGCGGAGCGCGAGGCGGACCTCGCGGAGGCGCTGGCGTTCACCCGGCTGCATCTGGCCTCGGCCGCCGCCTTGGACGACGACGGCGCCCCGGCTCGCACCGACGCCGCCACGGGCGGATCATGACCGCCGCCGCTGCCCCGAGGCGGCGTGGCCGCGGCCGTCCCGCCCGTACGGAGGGGGACACCGGGCCCGGCGCCCGGGAACGCATCCTCCAGGCGGCCCGCGCCGAGTTCGCCGAGCGCGGTTACGACAAGACCTCCGTACGCGGAATCGCCAAGGCCGCGAACGTCGACCCGGCGCTCGTCCACCACTACTTCGGCACCAAGGACGAGGTTTTCGCCGCGGCCATCGAGGTCTCCTTCGAGCCCGCGATGCTCGTGCCCTCGATCCTCGAGGAGGGCACCGAGCACATCGGGGAGCGGCTCGTACGCCACTTCGTCGGCGTCTGGGAGAACCCCGCGACCAGAGCGCCGCTGCTGGCGATCCTCCGGTCCGCGCTGACGCACGACGCCGCGGCGAAGGTACTGCGCGGGTTCGTCCTGCGGCGGCTGCTGGAACGGGTGGCGGCGGACCTCGATGTGCCGAATCCCCAGTTCCGCGCGGAGCTCGCCGCATCGCACATGATCGGGATCGCGGTGCTGCGCTATGTGATCCAGGTGGAGCCGCTGGTCAGCGCGGACCCGGAGGAGATCATCGCGATGGTCGCGCCCACGCTTCAGCGGTATCTGACGGAGGACTGAGGCGGGACGCGAGTCCGCTCCCAGGACGCACCTCGAAGCTGACCGCCTCACCGCAGCCGACCGCCCGACCACGACCGGCCGGTGGACGGCCCCGCGAGCGATTGCCCGAAAGGCGGAACCCCGTCCCGTATTCCGGACCCAATGTCCAGATCTTGGAGCAGCGGCGTAGGCTCGATGGAGCCAGCACTGTCAGAAGGAGCGAGCGACGATGCCCGAGCTGAGGTCCCGCACAGTCACCCACGGCCGCAATATGGCGGGCGCCCGCGCCCTGATGAGGGCTTCGGGCGTAGCGAGCGCGGACATCGGCAAGCCGATCATCGCGGTCGCCAACTCCTTCACCGAGTTCGTGCCGGGCCACACCCACCTGGCGCCGGTCGGCCGGATCGTCTCCGACGCGATCCTCGCCGCCGGCGCGGTCCCCCGTGAGTTCAACACCATCGCCGTGGACGACGGCATCGCCATGGGCCACGGCGGGATGCTCTACAGCCTGCCCTCCCGCGACCTGATCGCCGACTCGGTCGAGTACATGGTCGAGGCGCACTGCGCGGACGCCCTGATCTGTATCTCCAACTGCGACAAGATCACCCCCGGCATGCTGATGGCCGCCATGCGCCTCAACATCCCGGCGATCTTCGTCTCCGGCGGCCCCATGGAGGCGGGCCAGGCCACGCTGGTCGACGGCACGGTCCGCAAGCTGGACCTGATCAACGCCATCGTGGACGCGGTCAACGAGAACGTGTCGGACGAGGACGTGCTCCGTATCGAGGAGAACGCCTGTCCCACCTGCGGCTCCTGTTCCGGCATGTTCACCGCCAACTCGATGAACTGCCTCACCGAGGCAATCGGCCTCTCCCTCCCCGGCAACGGCTCCACCCTCGCCACCCACACCGCCCGCCGGGCCCTCTACGAGACCGCAGGCCGCACGGTCGTCGAGATCACCAAGCGCTACTACGAGCAGGGCGACGAGTCCGTCCTGCCCCGCAACATCGCGACCCGTGCCGCGTTCGAGAACGCCATGGCCCTCGACATCGCCATGGGCGGCTCGACCAACACGATCCTGCACCTGCTGGCCGCCGCCCAGGAGGCCGAGCTCGAATACGACCTCACCGACATCGACGCGGTCTCGCGCCGCGTCCCCTGCCTGGCCAAGGTCGCGCCGAACATCGCCCCCGGCGGCACGTACTACATGGAGGACGTCCACCGGGCCGGCGGCATCCCCGCCATCCTGGGCGAGCTCTACCGCGGCGGGCTGCTCAACGAGGACGTGCACACCGTTCACTCCGCCTCGCTCGCCGACTGGATCAAGACCTGGGACGTGCGCGGTGGCTCCCCGTCCGCCGAAGCCGTCGAGCTGTGGCACGCCGCGCCCGGCTGCGTGCGCTCCGCGACCGCCTTCTCGCAGTCCGAGCGCTGGGAGTCCCTGGACACGGACGCCGAGAACGGCTGCATCCGCTCCGTCGAGCACGCCTACTCCAAGGACGGCGGGCTGGCCGTGCTGAGGGGCAATCTCGCCGTCGACGGCTGTGTGGTGAAGACCGCCGGCGTGGACGAGTCGATCTGGACCTTCGAGGGCCCCGCAGTGGTCTGCGAGTCCCAGGAAGAGGCCGTCGACAAGATCCTCACCAAGGTGATCAAGGAAGGCGATGTCGTCGTCATCCGCTACGAGGGCCCGCGCGGAGGCCCGGGGATGCAGGAGATGCTCTACCCGACCTCCTTCCTGAAGGGCCGCGGCCTGGGCAAGGCCTGCGCCCTGGTCACCGACGGCCGCTTCTCGGGCGGCACGTCGGGCCTGTCGATCGGCCACGCCTCTCCCGAGGCGGCGTCCGGGGGCACTATCGCCCTGGTCGAGGACGGCGACCTGATCCGTATCGACATCCCGAACCGCTCGATCGAGCTGGTCGTCGATGACGCGACCCTCGCTGCCCGGCGGGAGGCGCTGGGCGGGGTGTACGCGCCGAAGAGCCGCGAGCGCAAGGTCTCCGCGGCGCTGCGGGCGTATGCGGCGATGGCGACGAGCGCGGACAAGGGTGCGGTGCGGGACGTCTCCAGGCTCGGCTGAGTCCGGGCTCCGCGGGGCACCCGGCCTCGCGGTGGTATCGCGAAGCCCCCTGCTCCTGCGACCGGGTGCCACGGGGTGGTGGGGCGCGGCGGCTACCAGCGTGCCGGGGGGGGGGGGGGGCCGGCGGAGACCCGACCGAGCCGGGGGCGCGCGGAGGAGGTGGGGCCCCCCCCCCCCCGCGCCGGGGCCGCCGCGG
>NZ_JBHXFA010000095.1:0-8644 GCF_042724175.1 Streptomyces sp. NPDC127084 | reverse complement strand
GGTGCCTGGGGGTGGGGGGGCGCGGGGCTACCCGGGGGGGGGGGTCCGCCGTGACCCGGGCCAACACGGAACCGTCCGGGGCGCTCGCGAAGACGTTGCGGCCCACCGCCACCGGCGCGGGCAGCGCCGAGGCGACGGTCGCCCCGGCGCCTGCCCCGGCCGTCCGGGGCCTGGTCTGGCCCAGTAGGGCACCCCGCTCGGCGTCGACGGCCAGCAGGCGCCCGTCAGCTCCGCTCAGATAGACCCGACCGCCTTGGACCACCGGCTGCGACGACCGGGTCAGGTACGTTTCCAGCCGCCACCGCTGGGCTCCGCCGGCCTCTGCGTCCAGGGCCATCAGCGCACCCCCCGCGCCCACGACGTACACCACCCCGCCCGACGCCGCCACCTGCGCCTGGTCGACCCGCAGTGGCAGCGGGACCCGCCGGACTTCGCGCGACGCGGGGTCGAGCCGGACGAGAGCGTTGGCGAAGCCGTCGCGATCCTCCGTCAGCAGCAGTGCGCCCGGAAGCCGGTCCGTTCCCGGCGAGTCCACCGCCACAGGTGTGAGCACACCCTTGAGCCGCTTCTCCCAGCGCACCTCGCCGCTGTCCGCCGCCACGACCCGGACAAGCGTGTTCCGGCCGTCGGCTGCCGGAGTCACGGCGAAGACCTCCCCCGGAGTGGACATCCACTGCGTACCCGGCCCGCCGCTCCGCGCGCGCCAGCGCTCCGCCCCCGACGCGCCGTCGAGCGCCCGTACGGTCCCGTCCGGGCCCATCAGAAGGATCATTCCCTGGCTGAAGACGACCGGCGCGTACGCGCCGAGATCCCGGCCCCAGCGGGTGGCACCGGTCTCCGGATCAAGGGCGTCGAGCCGTCTGCCCCCGTTCGTGGACACGTACAGCAGCCCGTCCGAGAGCACCGGAGCCCGGTCGGCCGTGCCGGCGTCGACGGGAGCCTCACGCGACCAGAGGCGCGCGCCGTCCACGAGGGACAGCCGCGCTGCCATGACCCCGGAAGCCGAGCAGTACAGGGCACTGCCGTCGGAGGCACAGGCCGGAGTGGCTTGTGAGCCCTGACTCTCGCCTCCGCCCGCTGCCGTGGCCGTACCGGACGTCAAGCTGCTCTGCCAGGGCGCGGAGGCAGCCCCCCGGGCACCGGCCCCGTCACCGGCCGGTGCCTGGGCGGGGTCCGGTGCCGTCACGCGGATACCGGCGTACGCGGCGGTGAGCAGCCCGGCGGCGGCGAGGCCCACGGCGGCGTACCGCATCCGCAGCCGCGCGCTGCGCCGCGTCACTGCCCCGGAGCCTGTGCCTGCTTCAGGCTCCGGCTCGTCCGGCCCATCCGACCCGCCCGGCCTGTCCGGCGAATCCGGCGGGTCCGCGGGCGCCAGCGAGAGGAACGCCGTGTCGACCTCGCCCACCGGTGACCGCAGCTCCGCCATCACCTCGCCCGGTGCGGGCCTGTCCCCGGGCTCCTTGGCGAGACAGCGGGTCAGCAGCGGTATGAGCTCGGCGGGCACCCCCGCCAGATCAGGCTCGTTGTGCACCACCTGGTACGCCACGATGTACGGGCTGTCCGAACCGAAGGGCCCGCGTCCGGTCGCCGCATGCACCAGAACCGCTCCCAGCGCGAACACATCGGCGGCCGGACCGACTTCGCGTGGTCGCTGGAACTGCTCGGGAGCCATGAACGGCGGGGTGCCGATCAGCTTCCCCGTCTCTGTCCGCAGATCGCTGTCCGATGGACGCGAGATCCCGAAGTCGATGACTTTCGGACCATCGGCCGCGAGCAGCACGTTGCTGGGCTTGAGATCACGGTGCACCACACCCGCGCGGTGGATGTCCCGCAGTGCCTCGGCCAGTCCGGCGCCGAGTCTGCGCAGCTCGCCGAGGTCCAGCGAACCATTCCGCTTGACGCGTTCGGCAAGGGTCAGGCCGTCGATGAACAGCGTGGCCATCCAGGGCAGCGGCGCGTCCGGATCGGCGTCCACAACCGGCGCGGTGAAAGCACCGCTGACCCGGCGGGCCGCAGCGACCTCCTGCCGGAAACGCGCCCTGAACTCGGGATCAGAGGCATGTTCGGCATGGACGACCTTGATGGCCAAGCGCAGACCCGAAGCGGAAGTGGCCAGGTGCACCACACCCATGCCACCCGACCCGAGGCAGTCCCCGAGTCGGTACTGCCCGGCGTGTTCCGGCTGCTCTTGCCCGGTTTGCCGTTCCGCTTCCGGAGTCGGCCCGGTGCTGCGCAGCGGTGGCATCGCCCACCCCCGTGTTCTTCATGCGCACGCGCGACGCACGGAGCCTAGTCGATGGTTCGTGCGAGACCGAGGCGGCTTGCTAGCCTGCGCGGCGCACAGCTTTTGAGCCAGTGTCAGCAAGTGCCAGCCAGTGTCGGACAAATGGGGGAGGCCGGTCATGGCCATCGAGAAGACCGAAGGCGCCGAAGGAACCGAGAGCACCGCGGCGGCGGAGGCCGTCGGGTCGTACGCCGTGCCGCGGTACCCGGTCGCCCCCGGCTACCGGCTGAACGTACGCAGCGGCCCGGGAACCCAGTACCAGATCCTCAGGGTGCTGCCGTATGACTCCCAGGTGCCGATCAACTGCCAGAAGCCGGGCGAGCGGGTGACCGGTCCATACGGAACCTCGAACCTCTGGGACAACATCGCCAACGGCCAGTTCGTCTCGGACGCGTATGTGAACACGGGCAGCGACGGCTATGTGGCGAGTCGCTGCACCTGACCGGCGCGGTGCGCCTGACGCGCCCGTCCTGCTCTGCCCGCCCCGGAGATAATCGACCTCGTGAGCGAAAACCAAGACGACAGCCACAGCGGTAGCAATGCCGACGGAGGCCCGCAGCCGGAGGCGAGCGGCCCGCAGCCCGAGGCGATTCGTTTCTTCGGTACCACCTGGGTCGCCCACGACGGCGGCTACACGATGCGCCGGGTCGCCGTCGCCGCCGGCTCCCTGGCGGCGGCGGTCACCGGCTGCCTCATCCTGCGCTTCGCCTACCAGAGTCTGGCGACCGGCGGCATGGGCGGCTTCGTCAATCTGCTCCTCATCGTCACCTTCGCGGTGTGCAGCGCCATCGCCTTCCGCAAGACCTGGGAGGGCTTCACCCGGCGCCCCGCCGACCCCGCGCGCGAGGAGGCGCTGCGCAGCCTGAAGATGATCGGGTTCATCGGCTCGCTCCTCGCGTACTTCCTCCGCTCCCTCACCGAAGCCCCCGGGGAGAAGCTGCACCGCACCGAGTACGAGACGGCCCGCGTCCAGTACAAGACGCGCAGGGCGAGCCGCACCGGCAACCCGGCGGCCCGGCGGAAGAGGAAGCCGAAACCCCGCCGCTGAGGCCGGATGCCACGTCTTTCGGGCCCGGTGTCGCTCCAGTCGACGTAGGGCAGAGCGCAGGAGGAGAGACCGGACCATGGCAGAGCTCGCACTCTTCGAGGAGCAGCGCGATCGTCTGTGGGGCATCGCCTACCGCATCACCGGATCGGTCGCCGACGCCGACGACGCCGTACAGGAGTCCTGGCTGCGCTGGCAGCGCCTGCCCGTCGGCGAGGCCCAGGACCCGCGGGCGTATCTGACCACCGTCGTCAGCAGGATCTGCTACGACCAGCTCGGCTCCGCCCGGGCACGCCGTGAGGCCTACGTCGGCCCCTGGCTGCCCGAACCGGTGGTCACCGAAGCCGGGCCCGAGGACCGGGTGACACTTGACGAGTCGGTCGGGATGGCGATGCTCACGGTCCTGGAGCGGCTGACCCCAGCCGAGCGCACCGCCTTCATCCTCCATGAAGTGTTCGCCGTGCCCTTCACGGAGATCGCCGAGACGGTCGGCCGCACGCCCGACTCCGTACGCCAGCTCGCCTCCCGCGCCTGCCGCCGGGTGCGGGCCGAGGCGCCGCGCCGCTCCGTCGACCGGGGAGAGCACCGGCGCGCCGTGGACGCGTTCCTCACGGCGGTGCTGGGCGGCGACTTCGACGGCCTGCTGCAGATCCTCGACCCCGATGTGGTCTGGCGCTCGGACGGCGGCGGCAAGGTCACCGCGGCCAGGCTGCCGGTGCTGGGCCCGATCAAGGTCGCCCGCTTCACCGAGGGGCTCATGCGTGCCTTCGACCCGGCGACGATGGTGTTCACGGTGCGGGAGGTGAACGGTGCTCCCGGACTGGTCTTCACCGACGCCGCGAGCGGAATGACCGGCGTGTACGCGTTCACGGTGCACAAGGGGCGGATCACCGAGATCGACGCCGTCGTCAACCCCGACAAGCTGCGCCACCTGGCGACGGGGTAAAGCCGGGGAGCGTCACACTTCCCGGGCCTGTGTCGTCCCCCTTGCATGACGACGACACCAACGAACACGACGGACATGCCCAGGGCGAACAAGAAAGCGCCGCAGGTTCTGGTGATCGGCGCGGGCTACGCGGGGCTCATGGCCGCACTGCGGCTTGCCCCGCACGCCCGCGTCACCCTGGCCGACCCCAGCGACCGCTTCACCGAACGCATCCGCGAACACGAGCGCGCCGCAGGACGCCCCGCTGCCACCCACCCGCTCGCCGGGTTCCTGCACTCCACCGGCATCCGGCACATCCACGCCCGAGTGACCGCCATCGACATCGCCGCCCGCACGGTGACCACCGACGACGGCCGCCGCGTCCCGTACGACCGGCTCGTCTACGCACTCGGCAGCCGTACGTCGGCGGCGCCCGAGGGCATCGGCGAACGCGCCCACACCCTGGAGTCCGCGGAGGCCCTGTACAAGCGGCTCCAGGACGGCCCCGGCTCCCTCGCGGTCGTCGGCGGCGGACTCACCGGCATCGAGCTCGCCGTCGAGTTGGCCGAGGCCCACCCCGGCTGGAGCGTCCGGCTGCACTCGGACGGCGATATCGGCCCCGGACTGTCCGCCCGCGGCCGTGACCATGTACGCGAAGTGCTCATGGCGCGAGGCGTACGCGTCCACGAGGGGCACCGGGTCGCGCACGCCGACGACCTCGACGCGGACGAGGTGGTGTGGACGGCCGCGATGACGCCCAACAGCGAACTCGCCGCAGCTGCCGGGCTCGCCATCGACCCCTCAGGCAGGATCGCGGTCGACGCCGTGCTGCGTTCCGTCTCCCACCCCGAGGTGTACGTGGCGGGCGACGCGGCGGCAGCCCACTCGCCCAAGGCGGGTGCACTGCGCATGGCGTGCGCGACCGCGATCCCGACGGGCTCGCATGTCGCCACGTCGCTCATCGCCGAGTTCCGCGGCAGTCGGCCGCGCCCGCTGGACTTCGGGTTCGTGGTGCAGTGCGTCAGCCTCGGCCGCCATGACGGGCTGGTCCAGTTCGTACGCCCGGACGACAGCCCGCGTGACCGGTTCCTCAAGGGCGCCGCGGCCGCACGCGTCAAGGAACGGGTCGTGCGTGCCACCGTCGGCACGCTGCGGCTGGCCGCCCGGCGGCCCTGGGCGGTGCCGCTGATCCCCGGCATGTCCTGAGCCCGGTCCCGAGTCCGGGGACCCACGCGTCAACTTCAGAGTGATGGAGTCATACGAACTGATTTCCACAGAACGCAGCGTCTGGGCTGCGGCCCGCGGAAGCCCGGAGACGGCCAGGACCGCCTCCCGACTGTAGGGCAGCGGCGGCGACGGCGAGGCCAAGGCGCGGGCGCTGACCGCGCTGCTGAAAGCGCAGCCGGAAGCCCGGGTGCGGTCGACCACCTTGACGCGCCCAGCACCCCGGAGCATTATTCATCGCATGATGAATAATGCTCCGGGGCCGGCCGGCAGCGCCGACCCCACGGCGGGCGCCGAGGGCGAGGGCGCCGGGAACAACGCAGCCGTCCACGCCCGTGCCCTCACCGTCATCCGCGGCCCCCGAAAGGTGCTGCGGGAGCTCGACTTCGACGTCCCACGCGGCCGGATCACCGGCCTGCTCGGCCCGTCGGGCTGCGGCAAGTCGACCCTCATGCGCGCCATCGTCGGCACCCAGGCCCAGGTCGGCGGCACCCTCCATGTCCTCGGCCGCCCCGCGGGCGACGCCGCGTCCCGTTCCCGGATCGGCTATGTCACCCAGGCGCCCTCCGTCTACGACGATCTGACCGTCCGCCAGAACCTGGAGTACTTCGCCGCGATCCTCGATCCGGGCCGCGCGGCAGCCGGACGCCGCCGCACCCATGTCACCCAGGCGATCGCCGACGTCGACCTCACAAGCCATGCCGACGCACTCGCCGGAAACCTCTCCGGAGGCCAGCGGGGCCGCGTCTCACTCGCCGTCGCCCTGCTCGGCACCCCCGAGCTGCTCGTACTGGACGAGCCCACCGTCGGCCTCGACCCTGTACTGCGCCGCGACCTGTGGGACCTCTTCCACCGCATCGCCGCCGACCGCGGCACCACGATCCTGGTCTCCTCGCATGTGATGGACGAGGCCGAACGCTGCCACCGACTGCTGCTCCTGCGCGAGGGCCGACTCCTCGCCGACGACACCCCCGAAGCCCTGCGCCACCGCCACGACACCCCGACCGTCGAGGGCGCCTTCCTCCACCTCGTAGACACGGCCAAGGCTCTCCAGGAGGCCGCCCGATGAACACCCACCCATCGCCCGCGACCACCACCACGGCTCGGCCGGCCCCCGCCCCCACCAGTCCGGGGCCCTCCCGCCTCGCGCTCTCCCTCTCGCGCACCCTCGCCACCGCCGCCCGCGTGCTGCGCCAGCTGCGCCACGACCCGCGGTCGATCGCCCTGATGCTCCTCGTGCCGTGCGTGATGCTCTTCCTGCTGCGCTACGTCTTCGACGGCAGTCCGCGCACCTTCGACTCCATCGGCGCGTCACTGCTCGGCATCTTCCCGCTGATCACCATGTTCCTGGTGACCTCCATCGCCACCCTGCGCGAGCGCACCTCCGGAACCCTCGAACGGCTCCTCGCCATGCCGCTGGCCAAAGGCGACCTCATCGCCGGCTACGCCCTGGCCTTCGGGCTGCTCGCCATCATCCAGTCAGCCCTGGCCACCGGCCTCGCACTGTGGTTCCTCGGCCTCGACGTGGTGGGCTCGCCCTGGCTGCTGCTGCTCGTGGCACTCCTGGACGCACTGCTCGGCACGGCACTCGGCCTCTTCGTCTCCGCATTCGCCGCCTCCGAGTTCCAGGCGGTCCAGTTCATGCCCGCCGTGATCTTCCCCCAGCTGCTGCTCTGCGGCCTGTTCGCACCTCGCGACACCATGCAGCCCGTACTCGAAAGCCTCTCCAACGTGCTGCCGATGTCGTACGCCGTCGACGGAATGAACGAGGTACTCCGACACACCGACATGACCGGGGACTTCGTCCGCGACGCCGCCATCGTCGGCGGCTGCGCACTCCTGGTGCTCGCTCTCGGCGCGGCCACCCTCCGCCGCCGCACGGCGTGACCGCACGGGTGACCGCCCATCGGACACCACCGACCGCCCCAGGTGCCCGGTGCGAGGATGACCATGTCCACGGATGAACGGACCGCGGACATGGACCACTCCGGTGAGGTGACCCCGCATGCCCCAGACCGTCGCAGTGCTCGGAACCGGAAAGATCGGCGAGGCCCTGCTCAGTGGAATGATCCGGTCGGGTTGGCCGGCCGGTGCGCTCCTGGTCACCGCCCGGCGTACGGAACGGGCCGAGGAACTCCGCAGCCGCTACGGCGTAGAGGCCGTGAGCAACGCCGAGGCGGCCAAGCGTGCCGACACCCTCATCCTGGCCGTCAAGCCCCAGGACATGGGCCGCCTCCTGGACGAGCTCGCCCCGCATGTCGCCCCCGACCGCCTGGTGATCAGCGCCGCGGCCGGTATCACCACCGCCACCATCGAGGGCCGCCTCGCTGCCGGAACCCCCGTCATCAGGGTCATGCCGAACACTCCCGTCCTCGTGGACGAGGGCATGTCGGTGATCTCCGGTGGCAGCCACGCCGACGCAGGGCACCTCGCCCACACGGAGGAGATCTTCGGCGCGGTCGGCAAGACCCTCCGCGTCCCCGAGTCCCAGCAGGACGCCGCCACCGCGCTCTCCGGCTCCGGCCCCGCCTACTTCTACTTCCTGGTCGAGGCCATGACCGACGCCGGCATCCTCCTGGGCCTGCCCCGCGCCCAGGCCCACGACCTGATCGTCCAGGCAGCCATCGGCGCCGCCGTGATGCTCCGCGACTCAGGCGAACACCCGGTCAAGCTCCGAGAGGCCGTCACCTCACCTGCGGGCACCACCATCAGCGCAATCCGCGAGCTGGAGAACCACGGAGTACGCGCGGCCCTCATCGCCGCACTGGAAGCGGCCCGCGACCGCAGCCGGGAACTGGCCTCAGGCAACGGTTGACATGGCCCTCTCGGATGCGTAGTGTTCTCCGAGTTGTCCGACGTGAGCACCGACTCCGGTCGGCCCCGGACAGCCATTCCGCAAGAACCACTCCAAGCGAGCGACCTTCCGTCGTCCCGTTTTTCGTGCGCTTTTGCGAAATGAGGAATCCGCGTTCGAAAGCCTGAGCGCGCGAGGCCCCGATTAGCGTCGGAGCCCGGGAATCCGCTAAAGTCTCACTCGTCGGAACGGCTGCGAGGTCGGGAAGGCAAACCCTCTCTGACTGGGAGTCAGGCCCGAAAGGATCTGATAGAGTCGGAAACGCCGGAAAGGGAAATCGCGAAAGCGAAAGAACAGGAAGGCAGCCCGCTC
>NZ_JBHXFA010000094.1:0-30791 GCF_042724175.1 Streptomyces sp. NPDC127084 | reverse complement strand
TTCCGTGCGGGCGGCGCGCGACACCCCCCCCCCCCCCCCCCGCGGGCGGCGCCCCCCCGGGCGCGCCCCCGCCCCGCGGGCCCCCCCCCCCCCCACGAGGGGGCGTCCGTCACCCCTGCCGGATCGGCGGTCAGTGCTCGCGCGGAGCGGGCACGACGCGGTCCACCTCCGGGTGGACGGTAAGCAGTTGGCGCATGGCCGTCTCGGCGCTGTTCGCATCGCCCGCGGCAAGCGCGTCGACGATCCGGGCGTGATGCGCCAGCGACGCCTCGGAGGGGCGGTCGCACCCGGCGGCGGGGCCGCCCGACACCTGGAGCGCCGCGGAGACGATGCCCGACAGGTGCTCCAGCATGCGGTTGCCCGCGACCTGGATCAGCAGGGAGTGGAACTCGGCGTCGGCACGGGTGAAGGTGATTCCGTCACCCTGGGTGAGCGCGTGGTTCATGATCTCGACCATGTCGGCGAGACGCTGCTGCACATCCTCTCGGCCGTGACCGGCGGCGAGGCGGGCGGCGAGCGGTTCGATCGTCCAGCGGAGCTCGGTGAGCTCACGGCGCTGATCATCACGCTGCGGGCCGAAGGCGCGCCACTCGATGATGTCGGGGTCCAGGAGGTTCCAGTCGCTGACCGGACGGACCCGGGTGCCGACGTTGGGGCGGGCACTGACGAGGCCCTTGGCCTCCAGAACGCGGAGCGACTCCCGGACGACGGTCCTGGAGACCTCGAAGCGCTGCCCGATCTCTTCGGGGACGAGGGGGCGGTCGGCGCCGAGATCCCCGGAGACGATCATCTGGCCGAGTTGCTGGACGAGTTGGCCATGGAGCCCACGGCCCCGGCTGCCCGCCGCGCGGCGCCCGACCGCACGGCCCAGCTCGGCTTCCGGAGCGTCCCAGGCTGCTGGGGGCCCGACACGGTCGGGGCGGTCGACACCCGGTGCCTCCGGGTAGGGGTATCGGTCGAGTTCGCCCGGGCCGACGAGGCCGGACTCGGCGGGGCGGGCGGCGGTCATCATGGTGTGCGCAAGGGTACTCACGCATCCTTTGTCGGCGTGCCCCGAGCAGCCCTTGAGGTCTTTGGTGAAAAGCACACGAAAGGGTGATCACCGCCCTCACCACAATTGACGACTTATCAGGAATAAACGGTCATACATAGGGCAGTTGCCCGGCATACGGCGACCCCAGACCATGCTCTCCCCTCGAGGGAACGCGACAACTCCAGCGAAACGGATCGGAGTTGCGGAAGGCTCGCCGCCCGGACGGCACCTCTCCGGCGATGGAGCGAGGGGAGGCAGCACAGAGCTGCGAGCGCCTCAACCGCAGCAGGTCCCGCCCGAGTTCTCCCCACCTGTGCCGCAATCCCGGGCGAGGACCACGGGCAACCCCGAAAAGGGCCCGCGACCTCGTACGGCCTTCCAGAGCGTCCGCGACGAAGGGGCGGGCGGGATCGTGCCCGCCCGTGCGCCGGTTCAGACTTCGGGCCTCAGCATGGGCGGGTTCAGCAGCGTCGCCCCACCCGCCCGGAACAACTGCGCGGGACGTCCGCCCTGACGGGTCGTAGTCCCCCCGGCAGGGACCAGGAAGCCTGGCGTGCCCGTCACTTTCCGGTGGAAGTTCCGCGGATCCAGCGCGACTCCCCACACCGCCTCGTACACGCGCCGCAGCTCACCCACCGTGAACTCGGGCGGGCAGAACGCCGTGGCCAGCGAGGAGTACTCGATTTTGGACCTGGCCCGCTCCACACCGTCCGCGAGGATCTGGGCATGGTCGAAGGCGAGGTGGGCGGAGGGCTCGCCCTCGCGGCCGCCGCCCTCCGGGTTCAGCAGCGTCTCGACCGGCGCCCAGCGCGCGCTGTTCGCGTCGCCACCCGCCCGGGGCGCGGGGAGATCAGGGGACAGCGCGAGATGGGCCACGCTCACCACCCTCATACGGGGGTCGCGCTTCGGGTCCCCGTAAGTGGCGAGTTGCTCAAGGTGCGCACCGCCGCCCGAGTCCTGCGAACCAGGGTCGTGGACGCACAGCCCGGTCTCCTCGACGAGTTCCCGGGCGGCTGCACCAGCGAGATCCTCATCGGCCCGTACGAACCCTCCGGGCAGCGCCCAGCGCCCCTGGAACGGCGGCTCTCCGCGGCGTACCACCAGGGCGCAGAGCGCATGGCGGCGTACGGTGAGCACGACCAGGTCGACAGTGACGGCAAACGGCGGGAAGGCCGACGGGTCGTAGGGTGGCATGCCGCGATCATAGTCGTCTTCCTGACGATAAACACTCCCTTCGTGATCCAGATCAGCGGACTTCTTGCAGAGATCCGCTCTCAGCCGCCACCGCGCCCGACGCCGGGGCCCTTCTGGCGGCTTCGGACGGAGGGAGTTCTCTGGTCACGCCGCCCAGTCCCCTCCCGCGCGGAAGAGGAAGGCCGCCGGGCACCATCAGCAGCGCCCGGTGTCGCCGGACTCCCGAGCCCGTCCCGCCGCCGCCCGGTCTTCCGAACCGTGTGCCCTGAGCGCGCGGGACCTGTCCGCCCCGTCTCCCCCACCTCCGAGTCAGCGTGCTCGCGCAGACAGCGGCGCAGCTCTTCGGGATCCAGTCCGTCGTTACACGCCTGGTGAAGCAGCCTGGCGAAGAGATACTCCGGATCCGCCCGCAGCGAGAGACCGAGCGCGACCCTCGCCGCGGGTTCGTCACCGGTCGACCACGCCACCCAGCCCGCCAGAGCCAGCGGTACCGCGCCATGCTCTCCGTACGCTCCGACGCAGCGACGAGAGAGCGCCCGCCACAGACGCAGGGCGTGGTCGGCTTCCGGTCCTTCCATCCAGGCAGCGGCCTTGTCGCGGGTCTCCCGGTCCTGGAGCCCGAGGATCACCGCGGCCGCCTCATCGTGCGTGATCAGCTTGTCGTCGTGTGCGTCGGCTTCGGCCCATGAGCTCCGCGCGGGAACCTGAACCGCCAGCCGCTCCATCAGCGTCCGGGCCAGCCTCAAGGTCTCCGCGCGAACCTGCTCCCTGGACCCCTGCCGCACGATTCCGGCCAGCAGTGCCGCCGCGGCGCTGTCCAGGGCCCGCCCCTGCTCGGCCGCTACGGATGTCCGCAGCGGAGTGAGCCGTGCCTCCAGATCCCGCAGCGAGCCTCTCACCTGGATCCCCGCATAGGCGGCTGCCGCAGCCATCACGGACGTGCCCGGCATAGACATGACCGTCCCCTCCACCGGGCAGCATCGGGTGTCCGGGCAGCAGTAGGACCAGAAGCGGCCGTCGGAGAGGCACAGTGCCTCGTACACCGGCACGTCGTGCGAACCGCAGGCGGTCCGCAGCCGCTGCGCGAACGGCCGGAGCTCCTCCATCACCTCACGGCCCGTCTGTCCGACCGAAGGGTCCCGGCAAAGGAAGACGATGATGCCGTCCGGCTTCGCCTTGCGCTGCCGGCATGCGTCGACCAGGCATTCGGCGACCTGATCCGCCATCGACGGCCACTCGTCCCGCGAGGCGGGGATCCCCACTCTCAGCCTTCCCCCGAAGCGTCCCGGGCTGCCGTGCAGCGCCACCATGACCACGGAGTTCGTCGGGTGAAACCCCATCAGATACGGGAGGGCGTCGACAAGCTCCGCTGGCCCCCGCAAGGTGACGGGATGTTCGTCGGCAGGGCCCCGAGCGCCATCGGACGCGGGGGGCTGGTTGTGTTCGTTGGTTTCTCGCATGCCTTGAACGGTCCCGTGATCAAGCTCTCGCCGCCAGCCCTGTGGATAACGTTATCCACAGGGGCGGCGGCTCGTTCGCGCGATGTCGGTGCCATCGGGTTGCATGGGTCCATGACCAACGCAGACCGCGCAGATCTGAGGACCTCGGCGGACGCCGTCCTAGCCCGTCTCGTCGGGGACGCCTCCGGTGCCGCGAGGCTCCGTGAGGACCAGTGGCGGGCGATCGAGGCACTCGTCGCCGACAAACGCAGGGCGCTCGTGGTGCAGCGCACCGGCTGGGGCAAGTCCGCCGTGTACTTCGTCGCGACTTCGCTGCTGCGCGAGCGTGGCGCCGGCCCGACAGTGATCATCTCGCCGCTGCTCGCACTCATGCGCAACCAGGTGGAGGCAGCGTTCCGCGCGGGGATCACCGCCCGGACCATCAATTCGTCGAACCAGGAAGAATGGCGGGAGATCCAGGCAGAGATCACCTCCGGGGCGGTCGACGTGCTGCTGGTCAGTCCAGAGCGGCTCAATTCCGTGGACTTCCGGGAGCAGATCCTCCCGGGACTCGCGGCCGGCACCGGACTGCTCGTCGTGGACGAGGCCCACTGCGTTTCCGACTGGGGTCATGACTTCCGGCCCGACTACCGCCGGCTGCGCACCATGCTCGCCGACCTGCCGCCGGGTGTTCCGGTCCTCGCCACCACCGCGACGGCCAACGCCCGGGTCACCGCCGACGTCGCCGACCAACTGGGCACGGGCGCGGGCACGGACGCCCTTGTGCTGCGCGGGCCGCTGGACCGGGAGAGCCTCAGCCTGAGTGTGCTCCAGCTCCCCGATGCCGCCCACCGCCTGGCGTGGTTGGCGGACCACCTCGGGGAGCTCCCGGGGTCAGGAATCATCTACACCCTGACCGTCGCGGCGGCCGAGGAGGTCACGGCCTATCTCCGGCACTGCGGACACGCCGTGGCGTCCTACACGGGGCGCACGGAGAACGCGGACCGGCAGCAGGCCGAGGACGACCTGCTCGCCAACCGGGTGAAGGCCCTGGTCGCCACCTCCGCGCTGGGCATGGGCTTCGACAAACCCGACCTGGGGTTCGTGGTGCATCTCGGTTCACCCTCCTCCCCCATCGCCTACTACCAGCAGGTGGGCCGGGCGGGGCGAGGCGTGGAGCACGCGGAGGTGCTGCTCCTGCCGGGCAAGGAGGACGAAGCGATCTGGCAGTACTTCGCCTCCGTGGCCTTCCCACCCGAAGAGCTCGTCCGCCGGGCCCTGGACGTGCTGGCGCAGGCGGGCCGACCGCTGTCGCTGCCCGCGCTGGAGCCCATGGTGGAGCTGCGGCGCACCCGTCTGGAGACCATGCTCAAGGTCCTCGACGTGGATGGCGCGGTGCACCGCGTGAAGGGCGGCTGGACCTCGACGGGACAGCCGTGGGAGTACGACACCGAGCGGTACGCCTGGGTATCCCGGCAACGGGAGGCCGAGCAACAGGCGATGCGGGACTACGTGTCAGGGGTGGGCTGCCGGATGGAGTTCCTCCGCCGACAGCTCGACGACGAGCAGGCGGCACCGTGCGGACGCTGTGACAACTGCGCGGGTGCCCGCTTCGACGCAGGCGTGTCCGACGCGGCGCTGCAGGCGGCGCGTGGGGAGTTGGGCCGCCCAGGTGTGGAGTTGGAGCCGCGCCGCATGTGGCCGACGGGTCTGGCGGCCGTGGGGGTGGAGCTGAAGGGACGCATCCCGGTCGGCGAGCAGTCCTTCACCGGACGGGCTCTGGGTCGTCTGTCGGACATCGGTTGGGGTAACCGGCTCCGGCCGCTGCTCGCCACCCAGGCTCCGGACGGTCCGGTGCCGGACGATGTGCTGAACGCGGTGGTGTCGGTGCTCGCGGACTGGGCCAAGGGGCCCGGGGGTTGGGCGTCGGGTGTTCATGACGCCCCGCCGCGTCCGGTGGGCGTGGTCACGATCGCCTCCCGCGGCAAGCCCGTGCTCGTCGGTTCTCTCGGAGCCCGGATCGCTGAGGTCGGCCGGATGCCCCTGCTCGGGACGGTCGAATACGCCGCCGGATCCGAGGGGAAGTCAGTCTCACGCACCAACAGCGCGCAGCGGGTCAGGGGGTTGCACGACGCGCTGATCGTGCCTCAGTCACTGGCCGGAGCGCTCGCCTCGGCGGGTGGGGGGCCGGTGCTGCTTGTCGACGATCTCTCGGACAGCGGGTGGACCCTCGCCGTCGCCGCGCGTTCGCTGCGCCAAGCGGGAGCCGGAGGTGTGTATCCACTGGTCCTCGCCATATCCGCATGAGGGAGCCTGGCCTGGGCAAGCAAAGGATATGAGCGTCATACCCGCGCATTCCAGTCAGCGGGCCCAATTGCTCGTTGCCGCTCGACCGTAGGCCAGGAAGAATTGGAACCGTCCCCGCGCGGCCCGTTCGTGGTCCGGATGGGTTGTGTCGTGGCGCGTCCCACCAACCCCTGCCCGCTCTGTGCGCGCGTATGCGAAGGGAGGAACGTGACCTTCGGATTCGCCTCGTCCCCAGCCGCCCCGATCAACGGTGCGGCCGACTCACCCAGCCGTCTGGCCCGGATGCTGGAGCCCGCCGAGTGGGCAGCAGCCGGTATACCCCTGCTGCGCAACCCCCGTGAGGTGGTCAGCGGCCTCCACACCCGTCACCTGCCCACACCGGCCACGGCGATCGTGGCCGTGCTCGACCATGAGGAGAGACTCACAGCCAGTGCCTCGTTCGCCCGGCGTTCGGTGCCCGCCGACGGCTGGGACTTCCGCAACGCGCTCCTCGCACATCTGCGCCGGGTGATACCGCACGATCTGCGTCGGCGTGCTCCGGCCCGTACCGCCGTGCTGCTCTACTGCCGTGACGGCGACGAGCGGTGGACGGAGGAGGACGGAGCCTGGATGTGGGGTCTGCGTGACGCCTGCACACTGCACGGGCTGCGCTGCGGCGCGTACATCACGCTGACGCGCGGCGGATGGCAGGTGCTCGGGGAAGGACGCGGCGGTCGTCGACCCAGCTCCGAGTCCCCACCGGATGCGTTCGGTGGCACGACCAAGCCGGGGGCGCTCCCCCTGCGTGCCGCGAGCGGGGCGGCCGAGATACTCCGCCGCACCGCTGCCCGCTGAGTTCGCGGCCACCGACCGCCGACACGGACCGCGCTACCAGGAAGCTCGTTCCTGGGGTTCCGCTGTTCTCGCACGCGGTGCGGCACACGTCGTAGCGACCGGCCGTGACTGGCACGGCCGGCCGGACGTGCTCGCGCCGCCGTGCTCCCGGCGACGCGGGCTCAGACGCCCGCGCCGAGAACGGCGTTGACGCGTTGCGGATCACCACAGACGATCAGCAGCGCTCCCGCACGGTCCATGGCGACGGGCAGGGCACGGGCGGCCTCCTCGTCGGTGCCGCCGTTCATGGCGACCACGACCACCGGCCGGGCACTCGCACGGTGTGCCGAGGCGGCGTCCGCGTAGAAGACGTCGTCACGGGCGTCGTGCTGGGCCCAGTAGGCGCTCTCCCCGAAAGACAGCTCATGCGCCGCCCAGGGGTGCTGCTCGCCGGTGGTGAGCACGAGGATGTCCGCCGGCGCGCGACCGGAGTCGAGCAGCAGGTCGACCGCCTCGCCCGCGGCATCGAGTGCACCCGCCGCCGGAGCGGGGATCAGCTGGATCTGCGGCACGGAACGATTCTCCGCCTGCGGCGAAGCCACCGGGGCGGCCTGGCTCGCGGAGCCGTGCGTACGCGGTACGGACGGTGCGGGCCTTGCCGGGCCGGGGCCCGGACGCCCGGGACGGGGGGATGCCGCGTTACGCGGACCGGGTACGGGACGGGGGGTCGACGCGGTGCGGCCGGTGGCCGGTGTCACGCGGGGACCCTGGGCGCTCTCGTGAATCTGAGGCTCCTCGGGGATGAGAGGCATGAGTTGATATCTATCAAACGCCGATGCGCCTGGCATCGGCGGGTGGGCACATGAGTGCGATCCGGGGGTCGGCCACACCGCACAGCGTCGCCGACCGGTCTGGTCAGAAGTCGAAGCCGAGTTGGCCCTCACTCTCCAGGACAGCCGCCGTCCCGGCCGGGACACGGAACTTCTTCAGATGCCGCCACTGCGGCAACCCGTCGAGAAACGCCCAGGACAGCCGGTGGTACCGCGTGGGACCGCGTTCCTCCAGCGCCGCCTTGTGGACGGGAGAGGGGTAGCCCGCGTTGTCGGCGAAACCGAAGCCTTCGCACACCGGATCCAGCCCGAGCTCGGCCATCATCGCGTCCCTGCGCACCTTGGCGATCACCGAGGCGGCAGCGACCGCCACACAGGACTGGTCGCCTTTGATGACGGTACGGACGCGCCAGGGCAGCCCGAGGTAGTCGTGCTTGCCGTCGAGGATGACCGCGTCGGGGCGCACCGGCAGCCCGTCCAGCGCACGCACGGCGGCGAGCCGGAGCGCCGCGGTCATACCGAGTTCGTCGATCTCCTGCGGGGTGGCGTGCCCGAGGGCGTGCGAGGTGACCCACTGCTCCAGTTGCCCAGCGAGCTCCGTACGACGCTTGGGGCTGATCAGCTTGGAGTCGGTGAGACCGGCGGGAGGCCTTCGCAGCCCCGTGATGGCGGCGCAGACCGTGACCGGCCCGGCCCAAGCCCCGCGCCCGACCTCGTCGACTCCTGCGATGATCTTGGCACCGGTGGTGGCCCGGAGCGATCGCTCGACGGAATGAGTGGGTGGTTCGTACGGCATGGCGCCAGTCAGGGTACGCCGCTCCGACTGGCCGCGACACCCCGGCTGCCTGCCTACGGGGCACCCACGGCCACGCCAAGACTCGCCATTCACGTCCGCACACACCTGAGTGACACCTCGGACACGCCGAGATCACCTCACCGACGAAGCCTCCCTGAGACCTTGCCGTGGCGCGTCTCATCACCCGAATCCATTGTCCGCTTTGCGAATGACGGAAAGCGGGAGTCGGCCGGCGGACTCTGCGGCCCCACCGGCGATCAGTCGCGAAAGCGCTCGGCAGCGCCCCCATCATCGCACTCGCGAAGTGCGGATCAGGGAGCGCTGCCTGGTTTCGACCGCGTGTCCACGCAGGCAGGGCGGCGCCGGAGCGTGAACCAACCGCGGGACACCGTCGGTTGAGGCGATGCGGGTGGTCCGAGCGGGTACGGGCGGTCAGGGTGGCGCGGGTGTCAGGGCGGTCCGGGTGAACGCCGTCAGTCCATTCCGGTGCCGGGGTCGTACTCGCCGTCGTGCTCGTCGTATTCGTCGGCGTACGGGTCGCGTTCGTCTTCGGCCGGCTTCGGGCGAACGTCGTCCGGACAGCTGGAGGTTCTGAAATCGACCGGGCGTTCGCTGAGGATCGATCGGGCCCGCACCTGGCTCCAGCTTGTCGCGTACCAGGGGTCGTCCGTGCGCTCCAGGTCGCGGGCGATCGGCGCGAGCGCACAGGACCGCAGGGGCTCGGGCAACCGGTCCAGGGCCGGTACGGCGTCCGCCGAGAGGCCCCCCAGATAGACGATGTCGATCTTTCCGGTCTCCTTGTGGCGCTGCACACCGCGCTCGGCGATCAGCGCGTCGGGCGCGGCGAGCCCGAACGCGAGCACCGCGGCCACGGCGCTGCCCACGACCGCCCTCGGCAGCCAGCGGCGACCGAGGAGTTCCGCGCCGATGATCAGAATGATCACCAGCCCGAGCCACAGCTCCATCGCGGCCACGGAGACCCTCAGCCGGGTCAGCCCGTACGCGTCGACGTAGAGGTCCATCCTGCGCAGCGCCGAAGCCACCACCACCAGCGTGAGCAGGCACAGCGCGCCCAGCACACCACGTACCAGGGCGTGGTCGCGGGGGCCGCTCCTCGGGGCCCAGCGCAGTGCGAGACCGATGACGACGAGAACGAGCACGGTGGCCCAGAGCAGTTGCCAGAAGCCTTGGCGCGCATACTCGGCATAGGTCAGTCCGGTCTCACTCAGTACCTTGTCGTAGCCGCCGAAGAGCACGGCGAGCTGAACCGCGATGAAGGCCGCGAACAGCAGGTTGAGCACCATGAGCGGAACCGCCCACTCGAATCGGCCCCGGGGTTTTCCGCCCCGTACGGTCATCCGGTCCCAGCCGAGAGGGGCAGCCGCAGTGCGCGCCATCGCGAGGGCAGTGAGCAGGCCCACGAGAAAGAGGAAGAACCGCCAGGGGCCGTCGACCAGCGAGACATCGGGGATCAGCTCTCCGAGCAGATCCGCGAAGGCCGCGTCCGCCCCGGCGAACAGCGCACCGAACACGATGAGGAGGCCCACCGCCACGGCGATGGTGCGGACCACGGGCCCGGAGCGGCCACGCGAGCCGTACCGCTCGCGCATCCCGCGCCAGGCCCATGCCGTACCGCCGACCAGCGAGTCGAACAGACCGGCAGGAGCGAGCAGTACGCCCGGCCAGCTTCGCCCGCCGTGCAGAGCGATCGAACCGGCCGCGATCGCCGACACGACCGCGAGGAGGGAGGGCCACCCGGCGTCCGACAGCGCCGGAACGGCCAGGAGCACGAGCACTCCGATGATCCAGACCATGGTCCACGGTCGAGGCCGACGGCCGGTGGACTGTGCGGCGAAGTACGCGGCGAGCGCGGCCGGTACGGCCACGATCAGCAGGTTCACCCCGACGCCGTCCCCCAGCAGCAGCGCGCTCAGCAGCGCGGTGGCAAGGACGCACCACAGGGTGGCCGCGCGTATGGGAGCGGGCGGGGCTGGACGGATGCGGGCGAGCAGCGGCTCGGGACGGCGTACCGGGGGCGGCCAGGGCCGCCCGGCGGGAGGCCAGGTGGCTGCCGGGACGTGCCCCGCACCGGCCGGAGGCCGAGGGCCGGGTGGTCCGACGGGAACAGCCCCCTTTCCGGTGGTGTCCGCCGGACCCGTTGCACGCGCCCGGCCTGCCGGAGTCGTGGGGCTCTGCGGTCCCACCGTCCCCTCGCCCGACGGCGGTGTGCCCACCGGGGCCGAGCTCTGCCGCGCGGCTTGGGAATCGCCCGGCTCGGCGCCGTACGGACCGGTTGCGGACGGATCGGCGGCGGACGGTCCGGCTGTGGGCGGTTCGGCGGTGGACGGCTCAGCGGCAGCCGACTGCGCCCCGGTGCCGACCTCACTCGGCGCGGCAGGTGTGCCGTCCCCGCGTGGCGTCTTTCCACCCTCGCGGTCATCCGGCGCCGGCTCGGCTCCAGGCGGTCTGGACGGTATGTCGGACACGGGTCCCCCCTCCGACCGGCACCTCTCGCACCGTGCCGACGGTGCGACGGTCCCGGTACGTCATGGATGCCCGACTCTCATGATCAGCCGGGGCGTGGCCGAAGAGTAGTCCTCCGTCAAGCCATGACGTCAGCCGTGGGTGACAGGCATGGGCACGCTGTGGCAAGACCGTGACACACCTGGCGCCGCCACGTCCCGGCCCAGGCCGTGTCCGGGATCCGTCAGGCCATGCCCACCGGGAGCCAGGCCGGCAGTTTCTCGGTGCGTTCCAGCCAGTGGGCAGGTGGGGCTCCGGACGCGGCCGCTGCGACGACACCGCCCGCGATCGCGCAGGTCGTGTCCACGTCCCCGCCCACCTGGGCGGTGGTCCAGAACGCCTGCTCGTAGTCGCCGAGTGCCCGGGCGGCCGACCACAGTGCGAACGGCACCGTGTCATGCGCGCTCGTACGGCGTCCGCTGCCGAGGACGGCGGCGACCGTCGCCGCGTCGCCGTAGTCGAGCATGTCCCGCGCTCGGCGCAGCCCGGCGCCGACCGCACTGCGCGGCACAAGGGCCACCACGCCGTCGAGCAGATCACCGGGGGTGGGCGGCCCGGAAGAGGAGGCGACCAGGGCGGCAGCCGCCGCGACGGCCATGCTGCCGACGACGGCCTCACGGTGCTGGTGTGTCGTATACGACGAGATCTCCGCCTGGTGCGTGGCCTGCTCGGGGTCGTCGGCGTACCACGCGCCGAGGGGTGCGATCCGCATCGCCGAGCCATTGCCCCACGAACCCTGGCCGTTGAACAGCGACGAGGCGAGTTCACGCCAGTCACCGCCCTCACGGACGAGCCGGAGCATCCGGTTGACCGCTGGCCCGTAGCCGCGGTCGAAGTCATGGTGCTCGGCGAACGAACGCGCGAGCGCGTCCTGGTCGACACGCTGGTGCGAGACCAGCACCGCCAGCACGGAGCAGGCCATCTCGGTGTCGTCAGTCCACTGCCACCGCCCGTCCGGCAGTTCGCGCCGTTTCAGCAGCGGATAGTTGGCGGGGACGAAGAACTGGGAGCCCAGGGCGTCTCCGACGGCCAGCCCGCGCAGACTGGCCAAGGCGCGGGCGAAGCGTTGATCACCGTCACGGGTGATAGCGGCGGAGTTACCACTGGTAGCGGCGACATCGCCGGATTGGGCGGCACCGGAGTCAGCGGGCGTGGACGTCTCGGCGGAATCGAAGGAGTTGTCAGGGGGGAGGTCAGCGGTCATCGCACGGCCACTCTATCGGGTGGTCCGCATACGACTCGGGAACGCACCAGCGCTCGAACGGCCTGTCCAGTGTGTACCGCCCGTCGTCACCGAGCAGGAGCATCCGCGTCTCACCGTTCTCCGGGTTGGACAGCGACTCGAATTCCGCGACCGTCCAGTGAAACCACCGCATACAGAACAGCCGCATGGTCAGCCCATGGGTGACGATCAGCACGTTGGGCGGATGATCCGGTGCCTCGAAGCTGCGGTAGAGGCTCTCCAGGAACGCTCCCACCCGGTCGTACACATCGGCACCGGACTCCCCCTGCGGCAGGCGGTAGAAGAAGTGCCCGTAAGCGTCGCGGTAGGTCTTCTGCAGCCGCACATCGTCCCGGTCCTGCCAGTTTCCCCAGTCCTGCTCGCGCAGCCTGGGCTCCTCTCTGACCCGTACGAGCCTCGGATCGAGATGGAACGCCTTGTAGGTCTGATGGGTCCTGCGGTACGGCGAGACGTACACGCTGATCCGGTCCAGGCCGAAGATCTCACGCAGCCGCACCCCCGTCTCCTCCGCCTGGCGCCATCCGCGCTCGGTGAGCCGCAGGGCATGGTCGGGCTCGCGCTCGTACACCGAGTCGTCGGCGTTCCCCTCCGACTCGCCGTGTCGGACCAGAACGATGCGCCGCGGTCGTGCCATACGACAAACACTAGATCGGCGTGCACGGCCCCGCCGCCATGCGCGCGGCTGCCCGCTCCTGCGGGCGCCCGCGGGCACCACTCCGCTCAGACCGTCCAGGCAGCCTCGAGGTCCACGACGTCGCCCGCGAGTGCCGCTATATCGGCCTCCGTCTGCGCGCGCAGGGAGAGCCGCTCCACCCTCTCCACCCGGTACTTGCCGTGCTCGGCCGCCGACTGCCACATGGACAGCACCAGGAACTCGTTGCCCGGCGCCTCACCGAAGAGGCCCCGTACCATCCCCGGCGATCCCGCCATCGCCGGGTTCCACACCTTCTCCTGCATCAGCGAGAAGTGCTCGACCCGGTGCTCGTGCACCCGGCAGTGGGCGACGCGCACCACATCGGCTTCCGTGAAACGGGGCTCGAAGCCTGTCTTCACATCGAAGCGATGGTCGAAGATCTTGACCTGGGCGTCTCTGAACGTCCCGGACTGCGCCGCCGCGAGCCGATCATGCGAGCGCGCCATGAACGAGTCGTAGAACGCACGCGTCTCCCAGAACGCGAAGACATGGGCGACATCCGGCCGCCTACGGCTCCACCCTCCGCCTTGTCCCCGGAATCCCGGCTCACCCGGCAGCCCCGCCCACTTTCGCTGCCCCCGCTCGAACCCCCGACGGTCCACCACGGTGCAGCGAATCCACTTGACCAGCACCGCGCCATCGTACGGCGCGCGACGTGGCGCTGGTCACGTTCCGGCGAGACCTCCTCCCAGCGAGCGTGACAACATGGGTTCGTGCAACGGATGTTGACGCGAGCGACGATCCGGGAAGAAGGGGAAGCAGAATGAGCAGCCTCAGCAAGGGCCTCGGCAAGGTCCAGGTGACGCTCAAGTGGGATCCCAGTGCCCTCGGCACACCGGCGACCGACCTGGACCTCGTCGCGGCGACCTACCGGGGGGACGCCCCGCATGGCGCGCCCGCGTATCTGGTGCACTTCGGCAGCCGCTCCCCCGACGGCACCATCACCCTCAACCGGGACAGCAAGACCGGTCAGGGCTTCGGGCCGGACGAGGTCATGACCCTGGAGCTCGACCGTCTCGCCGACGCGTACACGCGGGTCGTGATCGGTGTCGTCATCCAGCAGGACGGCGACGAGAAGGTGTTCGGTGACATCCCGAACACCGGCGTCCGGATCCTCGACGGCCATGTCGAACTCGCCGCCGACGACCTGTCCGGCGTTCCCGACGCCACGGCCGCGACGATCGCGGAGTTCACCCGCGACGGCAGCGGCTCATGGCGGCTGCGCACCGTCGTCCGCGGCTTTGTCGCCGGTCCGGCCGAGTTCTCGGATCTGATGGGTGCCGCGCGCGCCTGAGCTCCCGGCGTCATCGCATCGTGAGGCAGAATCCCACGATGTGATGATCACCGCGCGGGAACTCAACCGGTCGACTCTGAGCCGTCAACTGCTGCTGGAGCGTGCGCCGCTGAGCGCACCCGACGGGGTGCGCCACGTGGTCGCGCTTCAGGCCCAGCACCCGGCTTCGCCGTATGTGGCGCTGTGGAACCGGCTCAGTGGTTTCGACCCGGCCGAGCTGGACTCGGTCTTCGCCGCACGGTCGGTGGTCAAGGCGACCCTGATGCGGATCACCCTGCACGCCGTGCACCACGACGACTATCAGGTATTCCGCACGGCGATGCAGCCCACTCTGTACGCGGCCCGGCTCGGCTCGCGTTTCACGGCCGGGGGTCTGACCCCCGCGGACGCCGACGCGCTACTGCCGGAGCTGCTGGCCTTCACCAGCCGACCGCGTACCGCAGCCGAAGTGAAGGCATGGCTCGCCGAACGTTCGGCTGGTGAAGGGCCCCCGGATGCCGGGCGGGCTGCGGACAGCACATGGTGGGGGCTGAAGGGATACGCGCCACTGCATCACGCCCCCACGGGTGGACCGTGGTCGTTCGGCCCCCGGCCGTCCTTCGTCGCCTCCGGTCCGAAGGCTCCGGGTACGGAGCCGGGAGCAGCGCCGCAGTCCCTGCCGAGCCTCATCGTGCGCTACCTGGCGGGGTTCGGCCCCGCGTCGGTGGCCGACATCGCGCAGTTCGCCCTGGTGAAGCGGACGGCAGTCCGGGAGGCGCTGCGCACTCTCGGCAGTGCCCTCGAACAGCTCCAGGGACCGGACGGCACACCGCTGTTCGACATCCCCGGCGCCCCCAGGCCCCCCGCCGACACCCCCGCCCCGGCCCGGCTCATGGCGATGTGGGACAGCGTCCTGCTGGCGTACGCCGACCGAGGCCGGGTGATCCCCCCGGCCTACCGCCCACTGGTGATCCGGCGCAACGGCGACGTACTGCCCACCCTGCTGGTCGACGGCTATGTCGCCGGCGTCTGGCGCCAGGTGGACGGGGGTGTAGAGGCCACCGCCTTCCACTCCCTGCCGGCCGCCACCTGGGATCAACTGTCCGCCGAGGCCCGGTCCCTGACCGCGCTGCTCGCGGACCGCGATCCGGCGGTGTACGGCCGCTACCACTACTGGTGGGCCAAGCTCCCCGAGGCGGAGACGAGACTGCTGTGACCGGCGGGCAGGCCGCGTTCCGCCGGCTCGTCACAGTGATCTCCCGGCTCAGACGCGTTCGAACCAGTGCGTCCGGCCGATGACGGAGAAGCCGCGGCGCTCGTACCAGTGCCGCGGCCAGTCCGCCGCGTCGGCGAGCAGGAACCGGGTGCCGCAGCCCGCGTCGGCTGCCAGCCGCAGAGCCGAGCCCAGGACGGCGTCGGCATGGCCACGCCGCAGATGCGCCTCAGAGGTGACCAGGTCCTCGATCTCTGCGGTGCCCGTGGCCGGGTCCATGTACAGGTCGGCCCAGGAGGCGACCTCACCTTCCTCGATACGGGCACCGAGGAAGTGCACGGCGTCCGCTCCGCGCCGACGAGCCTCACGCCATTCGAGTCCTCTGAGGTCCTGCCCGGGACCGGGGACACAGGAGAGGGTGCCGGCCTCGGGCCGGCACCCTCTCGGACGCTCAATGACGCGTCAGCTGCGATCCCGCTCGGCTTCCCGCGATATCAGCTGCAACCGCTGGTCGAGCCGCAGCCCTCGCAGATGTAGCAGGAACCGGCCCGCTGCATCTTCGTACCGCAGGAGAAGCACAGCGGGGCGTCCGCGCTGATGCCGAGCTGCATCTCGACCAGTTCCGCCGAGGTGTGCGCCTGCTTGGGCGCCGGGACTTCTGCCTTCGGGGTGGCCACGGCCTTCAGGGGCTCCTGCTGGCGCGGGGCGGACTGGGCCAGGCCCTCGACGTCGACCTCGGACTCGTCGAGGGACTGCTCGTACGAACCGGTCTCCAGGTGGCGCTGGCGCTCCTCGGCGGAGTGGATGCCGAGTGCCGAGCGGGTCTCGAACGGCAGGAAGTCCAGAGCCAGGCGGCGGAAGATGTAGTCGACGATCGACTGCGCCATCCGCACATCCGGGTCGTCCGTCATACCGGCCGGCTCGAAGCGCATGTTGGTGAACTTGGAGACGTAGGTCTCCAGCGGCACGCCGTACTGAAGGCCGACCGAGACGGCGATCGAGAAGGCGTCCATCATGCCGGCGAGGGTCGAGCCCTGCTTGGACATCTTCAGGAAGACCTCGCCGAGACCGTCGTCCGGGTAGGAGTTGGCGGTCATATAGCCCTCGGCGCCGCCGACGGTGAAGGAGGTGGTGATGCCGGGACGGCCCTTGGGAAGGCGCTTGCGGACCGGGCGGTACTCGACGACCTTCTCGACCGCGGTACGGATCGTCTCCTCGGCCTTCTCGGTGACCTCCTTCTTCTCCTCCTTCTTCTTCGCGGAGAGAGGCTGACCGACCTTGCAGTTGTCGCGGTAGATCGCGAGCGCCTTGACGCCCAGCTTCCAGGCCTCGAAGTAGATCTCCTCGACCTCCTCGACGGTCGCCGACTCCGGCATGTTGACCGTCTTGGAGAGCGCGCCGGAGATCCAGGGCTGGATCGCGGCCATCATGCGGACGTGGCCCATCGCGGAGATGGAACGCTCGCCCATGGCGCAGTCGAAGACCTCGTAGTGCTCGGCCTTCAGCCCGGGGGCGTCGATCACGTTTCCGTGCTCGGCGATGTGGGCGACGATGGCCTCGATCTGCTCCGGCTGGTAGCCGAGGCGGCGCAGCGCCTGCGGCACGGTGCCGTTGACGATCTGCATGGAGCCGCCGCCGACCAGCTTCTTGAACTTGACCAGCGCCAGGTCCGGCTCAAGGCCGGTGGTGTCGCAGGACATCGCCAGGCCGATGGTGCCGGTCGGGGCGATCACGGAGGCCTGGGAGTTGCGGAAGCCGTTCTTGGCGCCGAGGCGGATCACGTCCTGCCAGGCCTCGGTGGCCGCGGCCCAGATCGGGGTGTCCAGATCGTCCATGCGGACCGCCGTGGTGTTGGCGTCGGCGTGCTGCTTCATGACCCGCTGGTGCGGCTCGGCGTTGCGGGCGTAGCCGTCGTACGGGCCGACGACGGCGGCGAGCTCGGCGGAGCGGCGGTAGGACGCGCCGGTCATCAGCGAGGTGATGGCGCCGGCCAGGGCCCGGCCACCGTCGGAGTCGTAGGCGTGGCCGGTCGCCATCAGCAGCGCGCCGAGGTTGGCGTAGCCGATACCGAGCTGGCGGAAGGCGCGGGTGTTCTCACCGATCTTCCGGGTGGGGAAGTCGGCGAAGCAGATGGAGATGTCCATCGCCGTGATGACGAGCTCGACCACCTTGGTGAAGCGCTCGACGTCGAAGGACTGGCTGCCCTCGCCATCGTCCTTGAGGAACTTCATCAGGTTCAGCGAGGCCAGGTTGCAGGACGTGTTGTCCAGGTGCATGTACTCGCTGCACGGGTTCGAGCCGTTGATCCGGCCCGACTCGGGGCAGGTGTGCCAGTGGTTGATGGTGTCGTCATACTGGATGCCCGGGTCGGCGCAGGCCCAGGCGGCCTCCGCCATCTTGCGGAAGAGAGACTTGGCGTCGACCTCCTCGATGACCTCACCGGTCATCCGGGCGCGCAGCCCGAACTTCCCGCCGGCCTCGACGGCCTTCATGAACTCGTCGTTCACGCGGACGGAGTTGTTGGCGTTCTGGTACTGGACCGACGTGATGTCGTCGCCGCCGAGGTCCATGTCGAAGCCCGCGTCGCGCAGCGCGCGGATCTTCTCCTCTTCCTTGACCTTGGTCTCGATGAAGTCCTCGATGTCGGGGTGGTCGACGTCCAGGATGACCATCTTCGCGGCACGGCGGGTGGCGCCGCCCGACTTGATCGTTCCCGCGGAGGCGTCGGCGCCGCGCATGAAGGAGACCGGACCGGAGGCGTTGCCCCCGGAGGACAGCAGTTCCTTGGAGGAGCGGATGCGGGAGAGGTTCAGCCCGGCACCCGAGCCGCCCTTGAAGATCATGCCCTCTTCCTTGTACCAGTCGAGGATCGACTCCATGGAGTCGTCGACGGACAGGATGAAGCAGGCGGAGACCTGCTGGGGCTGGGGGGTGCCGACGTTGAACCACACCGGCGAGTTGAAGCTGAAGATCTGGTGCAGGAGGGCGTAGGCGAGCTCGTGCTCGAAGATCTCCGCGTCGGCGGGCGAGGCGAAGTAGGCGTAGTCCTCACCGGCCTTGCGGTACGTCTTCACGATGCGGTCGATGAGCTGCTTGAGGCTCACCTCGCGCTGCGGGGTACCCACCGCGCCACGGAAGTACTTGCTGGTGACGATGTTGACCGCGTTCACCGACCAGAAGTCGGGGAACTCGACTCCGCGCTGCTCGAAGTTGACCGAGCCGTCGCGCCAGTTGGTCATGACGACGTCGCGGCGCTCCCACACGACCTCGTCGTACGGATGTACGCCGGGGGTGGTGTGGATGCGCTCGATACGCAGACCCTGCCGGGCCGCCGCGGCCTTGCCGCCCTTGGCTCGGGAACCCCGTGCCGGGCCGCTCGTCGTCTCTGTCATGCCGCCTCCCATATACGGGCGAAAACGCCCTGAAGTGCCCAGATCTTCCCGTGGCACAGTTTCTGTCTGATGCCAGGGGCGCCGCGCCGCGCACAGCGCCCATGACAGGTCTTTGCCGCTTGCGCGGCCGGTCGCCGGCACTCGCCGGGCCGCCGTGATCAGTCGGCGGCGGTGGCGGGCACCGCGCCCACCGCATGGGGTGCGGGCACGTCGGCCCCACGCTCCCGCGCGGACGGCCGCTGCCCACGGAGTTCCGCGATGGCGGCCTCGAAGTCCTCGAGCGAGTCGAACGCTCGGTAAACGGACGCGAAGCGCAGGTACGCGACCAGGTCGAGCTCCTGCAAGGGGCCGAGTATGGCCAGTCCCACGTCGTGGGTGGTCAGCTCGGCGCTGCCGGTGGCGCGCACCGCTTCCTCGACCCGCTGGCCGAGCTGAGCGAGGGCGTCCTCGGTGACCGGCCTTCCCTGGCACGCTTTGCGCACACCGGAGATGACCTTGGTACGGCTGAAGGGTTCGGTCACCCCGCTGCGCTTGATCACCATCAGCGAGGCGGTCTCCACCGTCGTGAACCGACGGGAGCAGTCGGGGCACTGGCGGCGGCGCCGGATCGACGTACCGTCATCGGTGGTCCGACTGTCGACGACACGGCTGTCCGGATGCCTGCAGAAGGGGCAGTGCATGGCTCCCAACCCTCCTTCATGGCACGACTGAATAGCCCCGGCAGGAGGTGCTCACCCCCTCGAAGCAGCCACAAGCATAGGCGATCTCCCGGACCGTGAATCACCGGGGACCACAACTTGTGGGTGACGGCCCCAATCCAACCACTAGATCTTGGGTTTGGCCGCCTTCCCTCTCCTAGCGCGTGTCCTCGCGGCGCGTGTCGCGCACCGGAGGCCTCGCGCCCGGCGAGGTCAGGCATGCGGCACCGCCGGAGGCGACCCGTAGCTGTCCAGGGGAGAGGCGCGGCGCTCGTCGGCGGCCCGCCGGTGACGAGCCTACGGGAGTCGCGCGTCTCCCCGGTTTCAGGGGCCGCGGATGACACACTGGAAGTACATCCGTGTCGCGTGCGACTGTCCCAGACCACGGGACCGCGCGCACCCATACACCCGGGCACGCATAAAGGTACGGTCAATCACGTTTTTTCACTCGAACGTGTGTTTGGCGCAACCTTTCGAAAGCAACTACCGTTGTCCAGCTAGGGAGACCATTTCGAGAGGGGCCGACGTGACCACCACAGCAGACAGTGCCACCATCACTGCCCAGGACCGCTCCCAGAACCGATTCGAGCCGGTGCATGCCATGAACGACGCAGCCACGACCCCGGATGGGGCCGACCCTTCGCGACCTACGCGCTCGCTGCCCGGTCGGCCCCCGGGGATCCGCGCGGACAGCACCGGCCTCACGGACCGGCAGCGGCGGGTCATCGAGGTCATCCGTGACTCCGTGCAGCGTCGGGGCTACCCGCCGTCGATGCGGGAGATCGGCCAGGCGGTGGGGTTGTCCAGCACCTCTTCGGTCGCCCACCAGCTGATGGCCCTGGAGCGCAAGGGCTTCCTGCGCCGCGACCCGCACCGTCCCCGGGCCTATGAGGTGCGCGGCTCCGACCAGCCGGCCACGCAGCCGACGGACACCTCCGGCAAGCCGGCCGCCTCCTATGTACCGCTCGTCGGCCGGATCGCCGCCGGTGGCCCGATCCTCGCCGAGGAGTCCGTCGAGGACGTCTTCCCTCTCCCCCGGCAGCTCGTCGGCGACGGTGAGCTGTTCGTGCTGAAGGTCGTCGGTGACTCGATGATCGAAGCCGCGATCTGTGACGGTGACTGGGTGACGGTGCGCCGTCAACCAGTCGCGGAGAACGGCGACATCGTCGCCGCGATGCTGGACGGCGAGGCCACGGTCAAGCGCTTCAAGCGCGAGGACGGGCATGTCTGGCTGCTTCCGCACAACGCGGCGTACCAGCCGATCCCGGGCGACGAGGCCACGATCCTCGGCAAGGTGGTGGCGGTGCTTCGACGGGTGTGACCCCACTCGTCGGCTCTGACCGGCCCCGGGATCCACTGCGCCGGTCCCGGGGCCCAATCGTGCCAGCCCCCTGCGACGACTTCCCGCACGGAAGTCCGGCAGGGGGCTGCTTCGTCCGGTCGGCCTGCAGGGCAGGGCTCAAAGCTCAGCCGGTTACCGGCTCAGCGCCCCTCGGCCTTCGCGGTCGCATCGATAGCGGCCAGCGAGCGGCGCACCTGGTTGCGGTCCGTGGTGTACCAGAAGTCGGGCAGGGAGGCCTTGAGGTAGCTTCCGTACCGCGCCGTGGCGAGCCGCTGGTCGAGCACGGCGACCACCCCTTTGTCCCCCGTGGCCCGTACGAGGCGGCCGGCGCCCTGGGCCATCAGCAGCGCCGCATGAGTCGCGGCGACGGCCATGAACCCGTTCCCTCCCGCGTCCTCCACCGCCTTCTGGCGTGCGCTCATCAGCGGATCGTCCGGGCGCGGGAACGGGATCTTGTCCATCACCACCAACTGGCAGCTCGGACCGGGGACATCGACCCCTTGCCAGAGGGAGAGCGTGCCGAACAGACAGGTCCCGGGGTCGGCCGCGAAGTTCTTGATCAGCTCGCCGAGTGTCTCCTCGCCCTGGAGCAGGATCGGAAACTCAGGCATACGTGAGCGCAGCTCCTCGGCTGCGAGCTGGGCGGCCCGCATCGAGGAGAACAGGCCGAGCGTGCGGCCCCCGGCCGCCTGGATCAGCTCGGTGAGCTCATCAAGCATGTCCTCCCGGCCGCCATCCCGCACGGGACGGGACAGATGCCTGGCGACGTAGAGGATCCCCTGCTTGGGGTAGTCGAACGGCGATCCGACATCGATGCCCTTCCAGACGGGCAGATCGTCGCCCGCGACGCCCTCGGGGGCCAGCCCGAGCGAGGCGCCCACACCGTTGAAGTCTCCGCCGAGCTTGAGCGTCGCCGAGGTGAGGACGACGGAGCGATCCGCGAAGAGCTTCTCCCGGAGCAGCCCGGAAACCGTGAGCGGCGCCACCCGCAAGGATGCGCCGAAGCGGTCGTGACGCTCGTACCAGACGACGTCGTACTCGGAGCCGGCGGTGATGCGCTCCGCCACATCGTGGATGGACTCAACCGAGGCGAGTGCCTGCTTGCGCACGGCGTCCTCGTCCTGAACCGACTTGTCCCGGGTGGCCCCGAGGCCGGAGATGACCGTGCGGGCCGCGTCACGCAGCGCCATCAGCGCATAGCCGAGGTCTTCCGGGATCTCCTCGAGACGGCCGGGCAGGGCGAGCTCCATCAGCCGCTCGAAGCCCTCGGCGGCGGTCTGCAACTGGTCGGCGGCCTTCTCGTTGACCAACTTGGCAGCTCTGCGCACCGCGCGGTTGACCTGCCCGGGGGTGAGCTCGCCCGTGGCCACACCGGTCACCCGGGACACCAGCTCATGTGCTTCGTCAACGATCAGCACCTCGTGCGAGGGCAGCACGGGCGCGCCCTCGATCGCGTCGATGGCGAGCAGCGCGTGGTTCGTCACCACGACATCGGCGAGCTTGGCCCGCTCCCTTGCCATCTCGGCGAAGCACTCGGCCCCGTACGCGCACTTCGAGGCGCCGAGGCACTCCCGGGACGACACGGACACCTGGGACCACGCACGGTCGGACACGCCCGGCGTGAGGTCGTCGCGGTCGCCCGTCTCCGTCTCGTCCGACCAGTCACGCAGCCTCAGCAGGTCCTGGCCCAGCTTGCTGGTGGGCGCGGCGGCCTCGAAGGGGTCGAAGAGGCCGTCCTCTTCCTCTTGGGGCACACCCTCGTGCAGTCGGTGCAGACACAGGTAGTTCGACCGGCCCTTGAGCATGGCGAACTCCGGGCGGCGCCGCAGCAGCGGGTGCAGCGCGTCGACCGCCCTGGGCAGATCGCGCTCCACGAGCTGGCGCTGGAGCGCGAGCGTCGCCGTGGCCACCACCACACGCTCCCCCTGTGCCAGGGCCGGCACCAGGTATCCGAGGGACTTTCCGGTGCCGGTACCGGCCTGGACCAGCAAATGGGAGCCGTCGTCAACGGCAGCGGCCACGGACTCGGCCATGGTGACCTGGCCGGGCCGCTCGACCCCGCCGACAGCGGTGACCGCGGCGTGGAGGAGCTCGGAGAGGGAGGACTTCGTCATAGACCGTCCACCCTACGGTGCGCCACTGACAGCGCGGGCCCGTACCGGCACAGCCGCGATCCGTCCGACGGCCTCATCCTGCGGCGAGGGGATTGGGTACCAGTCCATGCATGGCGGCGTGCGGGCGCTCCGAGCGGTCGCGGTAGCCGTCGAGGTGCAGCCGGTTGCGGTTGAGGCACAGGCGCGCGATACGCGGAGTGAGCAGATCGAACTGCTCGTAGCGGTCCTTGAGCTCCGGGAACCGCGCCTGGTGGCGCAGGATCTCGGCCCGTACCAGTGACCAGAACTCGCTCTCCGGCACTCCGAGCTGCTCCTCGCACAGGGGCGCTAGAAAGCGGAAGACACCGACGAAAAGACCCGAGTGGATGAACTGGGTGAGGAACTCCGGCGTCTCCGTCAGCAGGACCGCCCGCACCTCGTCCGGCATGGAACGGTGCTCGGGCAGCGGCTCGGCGCTGATGTTGACGTCATCGACGAAGTCCTTGATCGCGAGACGTACGGGGACGTCGTGCTCGTCGAAGACCACGATGGCGTTCTCCCCGTGCGGCGAGAACACGGTGCCGTAGCGGTAGAGGTAGTGCAGCAGGGGCGGCAGCAGCGCGGCGAACAGGCGTCGCAGCCAGACGGTGGGGGCGAGCGCCGAGCGCTCGACCAGTTCGGCGGTGAAGGCGCGGCCCTGAGGGTCGGTGTGGAGCAGGGATGCCAAGGTTCGGGCCCGTTCCCCGGGTGGCAGGCGCAGCGGTTCGCGCCAGATGGCACCGAGCAGCTCCCGGTACTGGTACGGCACGTCCGGCAGCCGGTCGTACAGCGGGTGCTCGACGGTGACGGACGCGACCTCACCGAGCAGGATCACCCCGCAGTCGTCGCGCAGGAAGGGGTCGTCGTCGCGGATGGACCGCACCCATCCGGTGACGGCGGGGGCGGCGAGGGTGCGTTCGGTGGGCAGTCCGCGCCAGACGAGGGTGTTCAGGACGGACAGCGGGAGCTTCACCGTGTGACGGTGGGGGCGGCTGGTGTTGAGGAAGGTGCGGATGGACTGCTGGGGCAGCCGCAGATCGGCGTCCGCGCTCAGCGGCACGATGTCGCCGTTCGCGATGGGGCCGGTGTAGAGCGGCAGCACCACGTGCTCCCACTGCCAAGGGTGCACGGGGAGGAGCAGATAGCGCTCGGGATCCCGTCCCCGTGCACGCAGCTCAGCGGCGAACGCCGCGCGTACCTCGTCGTCCAACTCCCGCGCGTAGAGTGCGTCAGGGGTCGCCAGCCCGGGTACTCCGCGGTAGACGGCGAGTTCGGTGCTGACGGCGATCCAGGGCAGCCGGGTCTGCCTGCGCGCTTCGGGAGCCCAGCGGGCGGCGTCACCGGCCGAGAAGCCGATGCGGCCTTTGTTGAGGACGAGCCAGGGGTGGCCGGTCTGATGGCCTTCGAGCGCCGCGTAGTCGAGGTCGGCGAGCAGGGCCGCGGAGAGGGCCTCGTGGGCGAGCCGGCAGTCGGCGGCGAGGGTCGTGCTCAGTTCGCGGATGAGATGGCCCAGCGTGGCGCCGTCCAGGTCGAGGAGTTCGCGCGCACTGACGAGGAACCGCAGGGGGTCGCCGAACGGAACCCCGTCGAGCGCGATCGAATCGGGTACCACCCGCCAACTGCCGTAGGCACCGCGCCGTGCCTGGAAGGTGAGCCGTTCGCCGCGGTCGAGTCGGAGGCGGTACGCGGCATCTCCCGCCTCACGCTCGGCTCCGGGGGCGTCGGCGAGCACATCGGCGGGTTCCGGGGCGTGGGTGTGGGGAGTGGGGCGGCTGACGGGGAGCGGTTCGACGAGGCCCTCGTAGGCGAACTCGGCAATCATCTTGGCCAGCATGCGGCCGGCCACGTGACTCCAGGTCGCCTGGTCCAGCTCGGCCGGGTCGTACAGGGCCGGAGAGGCGTCGGAGTCTGGGGTGGCGGGGGACTGCGGCACGGGGACTCCTCGGGTGGAACCTATGTGGGACGAGCGGTCTATGGAGTTCGTCGGGTTGTTCACAGCAGCCTGCCCAGGGTGCGCTCGCGCAGCATGAGCGCCGCTCGTTTGCCGGGGAGGTCCACCTCCGCGGCGAAGCGGAAACCGGCGCTCAGGAACGCGGAGACGGACGGGGTGTTCCGCAGATCGGGTTCGGCGACGACTCGTGCGCAACGGGGGCGGTTGTCGAGGACGAGCGCGGTGGCGGCCCGCAGCAGAGCGGTGCCTACTCCGCGCCCCCGGTCGGCGACTCCTCCGATGAGCAGATGGATGCCGGTGTCATGCGGTCTGGCCGGATAGTGGCGGGCGAGGGGGTCGAGATCGGCCCGGTAGATTTCGAAGTAGCTCATGGGTGCGCCGTCGAGGACACCGAGGCAGGGGATGCTGCGGCCGTCGCCATCGACTTGGGCCCGCAGATGTGCGCTGGTCACGGACTCGGGTCCGGACAGTTCCCAGAAGGCGGCAACCGCCGGGTCGTTCATCCAGCCGCTGATCAACCTCAGATCACGCTCGACACTGACCGGAATCAACCGGAACGAGCCGAACGGTGTGGCGACCGCGTCCCAGTGGGCCGGCCCGTCGAGCAGGTCATCGCGCGGAGGCGCTCCGCCGTCACTCCGGTGCGCTCCGGCGCTGTTCAGGGGTGCCGCGCCGTCCTTCAGGGGTGCCGCGCCGTCATCCTTCTCGCCGGGTCCGAGCAGGGCGAGGAATTCACCGGGCAGCCGCAGATCAAGGGTGTCCTCGCAGCTCGCTCCGGATTCCGGGGCGGACCGCGCCTGGTCATCGACAGGACCGACGACACCCAGGCTCATACCGGGCCCGGTGCCGGTGCTGGACTCGGCGCCGGCGCTGGATTCGGTGGTGGGGGGCATAGGGCGATGTCCTCGACCCTCAGAGATGGAGGGGGTTGCTGATCGTCACATAGACGGACTGGGTGTCCACCGGGCCCACGAGTTCGTCCAGCCCCTGGAGCCGGGTGAGCAGATTCGCCTTGCAGCGCAGGGTGCTCGCTTCCAGCAGCTGAGCCGGCAGTGGCGAGCCGAGGTCCGCGGCGGAGCCCAGGAAACGGCGGAACGCGGCGATCAGGACGCGTTCTTCGGCGAGACGCTGTGACCCGAAGGCACCGATGAGTCCGAGCACGTTGTTGATACCCAGGTAGTAGGCGAACCGCTCGTCGGTGACCGCGTCGCTGACGAAGGTGTCGCTGGTGTCGCCGATGCCGGGCAGTCTGCTCGTCAGGGCCGCGCGGTGGGACTCCCGGAAGTAGTAGCCCTGGTTGTCCCGGTAGCGCCCACCGACGGGCCAGCCCTCGGGATCGAGGATCACCAGGGTGTTCTGCTGGTGGGCTTCAAGGGCGATCCCCGCGGTGCCGTCCAGCCAGAGCACGGGGCGTACGACGTACCGGAGGTAGCGCAGGAACCACTCCGCTGAGACCGCGCTGACGGGCCGCCTCAAGCGGCCGGACAAGCGGTGCACGATGTCGGCGAGGCGCGAGTACGTCCCCGGGCGGCCGGGCCAGGGCCGGGGTGCGGTGAGCGCGGCGACGCAGACGGCGTCGTCACCGGGACCGAAGGGGTTGTGGCGCAGCACGACATCGAGTCCGGTGAGCGGTGCGCCGTCCCGGTCGTCCACGGCGAGCCAGGCGGGGTCGCGGACGATGTCGAACCCGGGGTGGGCGCTGCGCCACTGTGCGGCCAGTCCGCTGCGGAGCAGCCGGTGGACCTCCGTTCCGCGGTGGAGTTCCTTGCGGAGGTTCTCGCGCCGGGAGTTGGTGATCCGCAGGCCCAGCGAGAGCTTGAGCATGGTACGGACGCCTGGCTTGTGAACAGTGCGCACCGACGAGGTGGGGTGCCAGTCCGCGCCCCCGGGACCGAGGTCATGGAGCAGACCGGCTTCGATGAGCGCGGCGACGGCGGGGCGCCGGATCACCTCGCGCGCCTGCCAGGGGTGGAGCGGCAGCGCGGCGGTGCCGGGCGGCAGTCCGAGATCGCCGGCGAGGCGTCTGGTGAGCTGCTCGGCGGAGACGGCGCGGCCTTGCTCGGTCCAGGCGGAACCGGTGGCGAGGATGCTCCGGTCGACGGCCATCCAGTGGAGCGGGAAGGAGCCGTGCAACTCGGGCGAGTACCGGCGGCTCTCGGCTTCGGAGAGCCCTTCCCTGCTCTTGGGAGTGGGGTGCAGCGGATGCCCGAGTACGAGCGACTGCTCGGCGGCCAGGAATGGGTCGGCGTCGGGCCGTGGTCCGGGCCGCAGCCTGCGGTCGGCGATGAACTCGGCGGTACGGCGCAGCGAGTCGGCGACCCTGCCGACGAGTTCGGCGCCGCTGGTGGACTGGGGCTCGGGGCCGCCCTGCTCCCGGGTGAGCAGCGCGGCGACGGTGACGGCGTCCGCCGGCGGCGCGCCGGCGGGCGCGCCTTCCAGAGCGGGCGCCCCGAATCGATGCCAACCGGTGGCGGACCAGTAGCGGACGGGGACGTGAAGGGCGGTGCCGCTGGCAGGGAGCGGGATATGGAGTGTCGGTCCGTCCGGGCGGGGCAGGTCTGTCTCCCTGACCCAGCAGCGCAGCAGATTCTCGACGCCGGCGGCATCCGCGGCGAGAAGCGGATCGCGCTGGTCCAACGGGTCCGTGCCGTCGTCCACGTATTCCGGGTCTCCCGGCGGATCAGCGGCGTACGGCTCCTGACGGCCGGCCGGCCGCGCGGCCCCGGGCCCGGCGGCCTGTCGCGGCTGTGCCGGCGACTCGACGGCGAGTGCGGTGCGCGGCCCGGGCCGCGCGGCGGGGAGGTGGGGGGCTGGGCCGTCGGGCTCTGAAGCGCCGGGGGCGACGGGGGTGGAGTTCACAGTGGACTTCCTTGTGCTGTCATCCGGGGGTCATCGGGACGCGGAGCGTCCGCGGGAGGCGGGCCGTCCGCGGGGCATCCGCGCGATCGGTGAGATCAGTGATCAGTGCGATCAGTGCGACTGCCCGATGGCGTTCCGGCGGTGGGGGGAGCCCTCGGCCGCTGCGAGGGCGTCGGCGAAGCGGTCGAGGACCGCGGCGGCCTGTTCATCGGTGAGAGTGAGCGGGGGAAGCAGCCGTACCACGCCCGCGTGCCGCCCGCCGAGTTCCACGATGAGCCCGCGGCGCAGGCACTCCTGCTGGACCGCGGCGGCGAGGGCGGGCGCCGGCGGCGGGGCGGTGGCGCGGTGGTCGTCGGTGTCCGGGTCCACGAGCTCGACGCCGATCATCAGGCCGCGTCCGCGCACGTCGCCGATGCAGGAGTGGGTCGCCGCCAGCCCCTGGAGCCGGCCGAGCATACGTGCTCCGAGCGTGGCGGCACGTTCGGCCAAGCGGTGCTCACGGACGTAGGCGAGCGTGGCGGCACCGGCCGCCATGGCGAGCTGGTTTCCCCGGAACGTACCGGCGTGCGCTCCTGGTTGCCAGATGTCGAGGTCGGAGTGGTACACGATGACGGCCAGCGGCAGCGAGCCGCCGATGGCCTTGGACATGACCATCACATCGGGAACGATGCCGCTGTGCTCGACCGCCCAGAAGGCACCGGTACGGCCGACGCCGGTCTGCACCTCGTCCGCGATCAGCGGGATGGAACGGGTGGCCGTGATCTCGCGCATCCGGCGCATCCAGACGTCCGGTGCCGGGATGACTCCGCCCTCCCCCTGTACGGGTTCGAGGATCAGCCCGGCGGGGGCGGGGACGCCGCCCTTGGGGTCGTCCAGCAGGCTTTCCGTCCA
Organism: Streptomyces sp. NPDC127084; assembly: GCF_042724175.1. Classification (NCBI taxonomy): domain Bacteria; kingdom Bacillati; phylum Actinomycetota; class Actinomycetes; order Kitasatosporales; family Streptomycetaceae; genus Streptomyces; species Streptomyces sp. NPDC127084. The sequence goes on along the minus strand of NZ_JBHXFA010000094.1, from coordinate 2,168 downwards.
GCGGGCCGCCAGCTCGGCGCCGCGTTCACCGCCGGTCCCGAACGGGCAGCGGTAGTTCTGCGGGAACGGCAGCCGGGTCACCCGTGCCTCGGTGGCGCCGCCCGACGCGTCGAGCGCTCCCGCGGTCATTCCGTGGTAAGCGCCGGTGAACGCGAGCAGTCCTGAGCGGCCGGTCGCCGTACGCACCAACTTGATGGCCGCTTCGACCGCGTCCGTTCCGGCGGGGCCGCAGAACTGGATGCGAGCGTTCTCCGCGAGTCGGCGCGGCAAGGTGGCGAACAGCTCGGTGGTGAAGGCGTCCTTGACCGGTGTGGCGAGGTCGAGCACATGGAGGGGCGCCCCCGAGTCGAGCACCTTGCGGATCGCTTCGAGGACGACGGGATGGTTGTGGCCGAGGGCCAGGGTGCCGGCGCCCGACAGGCAGTCCAGGTAGCGGCGGCCGTCGGCGCCTTCGATCGTCAGGCCCCTGGCCCGTACGGGAACGATCGGGAGTGAACGCGCATACGTACGCGCCGCGGATTCCCGGAGCGACTGGCGGCGGAGGATCCCCTCCTGTGCCGCGGGCTGCGCCGGCAGGGCGGTTTCGTCCACGTCCACGTCCACGTCCAAGGGTCCTCCTGGTCCTCCCGCTGACGGATGTGCGTCCACATCGGTACGGAGCCCCAGCACCGCACGACGCGGCGGCGCTGAACCCTGACCGTGTGTCCCCCGTACGTACCAACGACGCCGAAACCAATGGATCACGGGCATTTGGAAGATCGTTACGGCTGGGAACCGGGCCCCGGCTCCCGGCCGTCCCCATGAGCACCGGCATAGTGGAGCGCCGCGCTTCCGCATGCACCCCACTGCCCGGCGGCGCGACGGGAGTTCGTCCCGGAAGTCACGTAACTCATGGAGTCCCAGGGGGATCACGACATGCGATTCAATCGCCCGACCTTCTCAGCTCGCCGCGGGAGGAACGCCGGTCGCAGAACCCCGGCTCTCGCGGCGGCGGCTCTCGCCGCAGCGCTCGCGCTCACAGCGACTGCCTGTGGTCCGAGCGAGGACAACGCGGGCGGCGACAGCAGCCCCACCGCCGCGGCCCCGGCGACGGCCTCCGCCGACGGCAAGATCACGATCCCGGACGATCTCAAGGACCGGCTCAAGGAGCACGGGATCGACCTGGACAAGTGGCGGAACGGCGAGTGGAAGGACTGGGACAGGGAGACCTGGCTGCGGGAGGCCAAGGACTTCGTCAACCCCATCATCGAGGGCCTCTGGGACCCGGACCGGATGCGCGACGCCGATCAGCCCGACCGTCCGGTGGAGGACGGGGACAGCTCCGGTGACAACGGGGTCACCGACCCGACTCCGGACCCGGTCCGCGCGCAGGCGGTGAGCACCCCGTACCACGGGAACGTCCCGGAGGCGGGCAAGGTGCTCTTCGACGGCCCCAAGGGCACCATGGTCTGTTCGGCGACCGTCGTGAAGGACCCCGCCAACCCCGGCAAGTCCAACTTGGTGTGGACCGCCGGCCACTGCGTGCACGCGGGCAAGGAAGGCGGCTGGTACCGCAACATCGTCTTCGTCCCCTCGTACAACGACAAGGCCAAGTCCGGCGAGGCCACCCGTGAGGAGATCGCTCCCTACGGTGTGTGGTGGGGCGACGAGGCTCGGACGAGCGACCAGTGGATCGCCGAGGGCGCGACCAGCGGCGGCAAGGGCGCCCCGTACGACTTCGCCGTCATCCATGTGACGCCGGAGAAGGGCGGAAGCGGCAAGTCGCTGGAGGAGACGGTCGGTTCGGCGCTCCCGGTGGAGTTCGACGCACCCGCCGCGTCGAAGATCGGCGAGATGACGGCGACGGGCTATCCGGCGGCGGCGCCGTTCGACGGTGAGCGGATGTACCAGTGCGCGGACAAGCCGGGCCGGCTGTCCCTCGAGGCGGACCAGCCGACGATGTACCGCATCGGCTGCACCATGACCAGTGGCTCGTCGGGTGGCGGCTGGGTCGCCAAGGGCAGCGACGGCAAGCCCGCCCTGGTATCGAACACCTCGATAGGCCCGGCGACGACGGGCTGGCTGGCCGGACCGCGTCTCGGCCCGGAGGCCAAGTCCGTGTACGAGTCGGTCAGCAAGGAGTTCGCGGGACGCTAGTGCTGTGACCGGGCGAAGGCCCGGTTCTCTCG